>JBDRBC010000001.1:0-5299 GCA_043823125.1 bacterium
ATTGAATGTCGTCCTTTTGCCCGCCTCCGAGATCGCGGACGAGGTCGGGACGCCCAAGGTGGCCAACGTGGTGATGCTGGGCGCCCTCTGCGCTGCCACCGATGCCTTCGAGCCGGCCTTCGTGGAGGCGACTCTGGAGGCCGTCGTGAAGCGGAAGAATCTGGTGGAGATGAACCTGCAGGCTTTCCGCCTGGGATACGAGCACGTCAAGAACGGAAAGTCGGCTTAGTGCTCTGTCTATCTGATCAATTCGGGTCAGCGGGCCCACAAGCAGCCATCTGCTGCGTTGCACTCGCTTGAATTAGCCACGGCTAGTCCTACGCTCGCGCGCCTTGCATCTGACCACTTGTGGGCCCGCTGACCCGAATTAATCAGATAGACAGAACACTAGTCGGAGTTATCCGCAGGGGGACTTTTTCGGAACGACCGGCCCACGCACTGCTTGGGCCGGTCATTTATGAAGTCGGGCCGCCGCGAATTCCTGCCGGCGGCGTGTTGTTGGCTGTGACACGGCCCGAGGAGAGGAATATGAACATCGGAATCCCGCGCGAACGAGCCGCGGACGAGAATCGTGTCGGGCTGTCGCCAGCCGGAGTCCATCATCTGATACAGCAGGGACATCAGGTCGTCATCGAGCGAGGGGCCGGGCTCGGCAGCGGGTTCAGCGACGAGCAGTACGCGGAGGCCGGCGCCCTGGTGGTCCACGCCTGTGACGAGGTCTACGGACGGTCGGGGCTCGTGGTGAAGGTCTTGCCGCCCATGCCCGAGGAGTACGACTGTATCGGCACTGGTCAGATCGTCATGGCGGCCATGCACCTGGCCGTGGCCGGTCCCGATCTGGTGAACCTGTTCATCGAGCGCAAGTGCACCGCCATCGATTACGTCACCATGCAGGACCTGGCCGGCGGGTTGCCGGTGTTACGTCCCATGTCGCAGATCGCCGGGCGCATCGTTCCGCAGCTTGCGGCGCGCTACCTCCAGTGCGATCACGGCGGTGCGGGGATCCTGCTCGGCGGCGCGCCGGCGGTGCCGCCGGCCGAGGTGGTCATCATCGGCGGTGGCGTCGTGGGGCGTAACGCCGCTCGCGCCTGTCTCGGCGTGGGCGCGCGGGTGACCATGCTGGATGCCGACTACGATCGCCTGCGCCGACTGGACTGGATGTTCGAGGGGCGGCTCACCACCTTCGTCGCCAGCGAGTACACCTTGCCCAAGGTGCTCAAGTACGCCGACGTGGTCATTGGCTGCGTGCTCATCCCCGGCGCCCGGGCGCCACATCTCGTGACCAAGGACATGGTGAAGCTGCTCCGGGAGCGGAGCCTGATCTTCGACATCTCCATCGATCAGGGTGGCTGTTTCGAGACCAGCCGGCCCACCCGGCTGAGCGACCCGACTTACGTCGTACACGGTATCACGCACTACTGCGTGCCGAACCTGCCCAGTCTCGTGGCGCGCTCGGCCACCTACGCCCTGGGCAACATCACCTTGCCGTACGTCGCCGCTCTCGCCGGCAACGACCCCGCGTCGGTTTTCCGCAACGACATCACCCTGCAGCGCGGCATCAACATCTATCGGGGCAAAGTGGTCAATCCCCACGTGGCGTCCGCCCACGGTTTCTCGCCCGCGCCTATCGAGCGGCTGCTGGCGGAGTGAGGTCGGCGATGAACTGGCTGGAGCAGTATCGAGCGAAATGCGTGTCGGCCACCGAGGCCATGGCCAAGGTAGAATCCGGCAACAGGGTGTACATCGGCGCCGGCTGCGCCGTGCCGCACGATCTCGTGGCGGCGCTCTCGGCTCGGGCGGAGAGCCTGACCGATGTGGAAGTGATCCACATCCTCACCGTGGGGGCGGCGCCGTACATCGACAGGGAGCTGGCGGGGCACATCCGTTGCAACGCGCTCTTCGTCGGTTACAACGTGCGCGAGGCCATCAACGAGGGCCGGGCGGATTATGTGCCGATCCATCTGCACCAGATTCCCCGCGTCTTCAAGGACGGGCCCTTGCCGCTGGACGTGGCCTGCGTGGTGGTGTCGCCACCCGACGAGCACGGCTTCTGCAGTTTCGGCATCGAGGTCGGTGTCACCAAACCGGCCGCCCAGTCGGCCAGGTACGTGGTGGCCGAGATCAACCGATTGATGCCACGAACTCTGGGTGACAGCTTCATCCACGTCTCCAAGCTGGACGCCTGCGTGGAGATCGACCGGCCGCTGGACACCTTCCAGACCGACGAGATCCCCTCGGTGGCCAAGGAGATCGGCCGGAATGTGGCCTCCCTCATCGAAGACGGCGCCTGCCTGCAGCTCGGTATCGGCGGCATCTCGGAGGCGGTGCTTGACTATCTGGAGGACAAGAAAGACCTCGGGATTCACACGGAGATGTTCAGTGACGGCCTGCAGGATCTCATGGAAAAGGGAATCGTCACCGGCGAACGGAAGAACTTTCATCCCGGCAAGGTGGTGGCCGGTTTCGTCCTGGGCAGCCAGGATATTTACGACTTCGTCCACGACAACCCGCTCATCGAGTTTCATCCCACCGATTACGTCAACAATCCGTTCAACATCGCCCGCAACGACAACATGGTGGCGGTCAATTCCGCCCTGCAGATCGATCTGACCGGACAGATCTGCGCTGATTCCCTCGGCAAGTTTATCTACAGCGGCTTCGGGGGGCAGGTCGATTTCATGCGCGGTGCGGCGTTGAGCCAGGGCGGTCTGCCCATCTGTGCTCTACCGGCCACCGCCAAGGAAGGCACCATATCCCGTATCGTGCCGTATCTGAGTGAGGGGGCTGGTGTGGTGACGACCCGCGCCGACGCCCACGTGGTCATCACCGAGAACGGTATAGCCTGGATGTACGGCCGCAATGTTCGCCAGCGCGCCGAGGCGTTGATCGCCATCGCCGATCCCAGCGCACAGGAAGAACTCTATCGCGCCGCCCATGAACGGGGGCTGTTCGGGAAGATCCGACGCGGGGTGGATCTCGGGTCCGACTGAGTTAGCTCCCACTGATTGTCATGAACCATTGACAAATAGTCAATCTTGAAACAAATTGTCACTCCCCGAACCTGGAGTTTCCAGGCCCGAGTAGATACCCGGTCCAGATGATGAGGTGAACGATGTGACTGACACCATCCCAGCCGAAACGGGCAAGATAGACGCCATCGGTAATCCCAGAGAGCCCGGCCGTGAACTCGATCCGGCCACCATCCTGGTGGTGGATGATGAGCCGGAACTTTGCCGGGCGTTGTCAAAGTTGTTGACACGCAACGGGTACAACGTCTTGATCGCTGGCGATGGTGAAGAGGGTTTGACCACGCTGCGTCAGCACGACGTGCACCTGGTGTTGTCTGATCTGTTGATGCCCAAGGTTGGGGGCCTCGATCTCCTGAAGGCCGTCAAGGTCATCTCACCCACCACCGAGGTGGTCATCATCACGGGCCACGGCACCATCGAAGCGGCCGTGGAGGCCATGAAGATGGGGGCGGACGACTTTATCGAGAAGCCGTTCACCACCACCACCACCCTCAACGTGGTGCGGAAGGCCCTGGAGAAACAACGCCTCATCGCCGAGAACCTGGAGCTTCGGCGTCGTCTGGCCGAGATCCAGGGGGAATTCGACATCATCGGCAACAGCGAGGTGATGCGCCTCACCGTGGAGACGGCGCGGCAGGTGGCCGAGAGCTCGGCTACCATCCTGCTCACTGGCGAGAGCGGCACGGGGAAAGAGGTCTTCGCCACCGCCATCCACCGCTGGAGCGACCGCGCCAAACGTCCGCTGGTGAAGGTGAGCTGCGCCGCCCTGCCCGAAACCCTGCTCGAGGCCGAACTGTTCGGCTATGAAAAGGGAGCGTTCACGGGTGCGGTGGGTCGGCGCAAGGGAAGGTTCGAGCTGGCCGATCGCGGCACCCTGTTCCTGGACGAGGTGGGCGAGATGTCCCTCACCACCCAGGTGAAGCTGTTGCGCGTGCTTCAGGAAGGGACCTTCGATCGTCTCGGGAGTAACGAGACCCTGAACACCGATGTCCGCATTCTCGCCGCCACCAACGCCGATCTGGAACGGAAGGTGAGCGAGGGACAGTTCCGTGAGGATCTCTTCTACAGGCTCAACGTGATCAACCTGGAACTGCCGCCGCTCCGGGAGCGGGGAGAGGATGTCATCCTGCTCGCCAACTTCTTCCTGCACGGGTACAACCAGAAGAACAACAAGGACCTTTCCGGTTTCACCAGTCCGGCCGTCAAGGTGTTGACCCGGTACTCCTGGCCGGGCAACGTCCGGGAGCTGGAGAACTGCATCGAAAGAGCGGTGGTGCTGAGCAAGGGACCGTTCGTGGACGCCGATGTTCTGCCGTCGTCGGTCATCGCCGGGAAGAAGCGGTACGACTCCATCACGATCCCGGTGGGCACGACGCTCAAGCAGGCGGAACTCCAGCTCATCCAGGCCACTCTGGACAGCAGCAGCGGCGACAAGGAGACCGCGGCCAACATTCTCGGCATTGCTTCCCGGACCATTTACCGCAAGCTCAAGTGATGCTCTTTTCGGCCAGGGGCGGAAGCTTGACCGGCTCGGACATCGTGACTATATTGGCCGCACGTCCGGAGCCAGACAGGTTTTTGAATTGCAACAACTTAACCCGGATAATACATGATTAATCAAGGTCAACTCCGGTTGTCCTCCAGGGATCGAAGGGTCTGTCCCGGCGCAAGCGAGTGCACCGGATATCTGTTTCGAGCGAGAGTGGCGGAACTGGCAGACGCGCGGGATTTAGGTTCCCGTGGGTAAAACCGTGGGGGTTCGAGTCCCCCCTCTCGCACCAGCTTGGCATCGTACGCCTCGGTAACGATGTCGACACGTGAACCGAAGAGGATGTTCCATGACGGCAGAGAATACACCCGCAACTTCCGCTCCATTCAGCACCAGTGTCGATGAACCGGAGCAGTGGAAACGGGTCATCAAGGTCGAGGTCTCGCAGGCCTATTTCGAATCGGAGTACGGCAAGCGGTTGCAGTCGGCGGTCAAGCGGCATGTACGCCCCGGCTTTCGCAAGGGCAAGACTCCCAAGGCCACGGTGGAGAAGGAACTAGGCGGCGCACTGAAGGCCCAGACCCTGGAAGAGGTCGTCCCCAAAGTATTCAAAGCGGCCATCATCGAACACCGGCTGTCGCCCATCACCGATCCCTCGGTGGAGAATCTGGTTTTTGAGGGCGACAAGCCGCTCACCTTCGACATGATCGTCGAGGTGCGGCCCAAGATCACCGCCACCGGCTTCGACAGTCTGCCGCTCAACCGACGCGAGGTGACGGTG
>JBDRBC010000002.1:0-5771 GCA_043823125.1 bacterium
TCCCCCCCAGCTCGAAATCGATCACCACCGGCGTGTTGCGTTCATGAACCTGCAAGGTGTCCGGGGGCATGTTGCCGTGGCCTATTCCGGATTCGGTGTAATGATATCTGCCAGAGTTGTCTCGTGCCACGAGCTGGAGAACGTACCCACCGTTAGGCAGGTCGAGGGAGTAGATGCCTCGATCATCGGTGTTTGTACTGTACCGGGCTCGTTCCAGATTCCCTTCGACAACGGCGATGGCCGTGACCTCGAACCTGCCGAACAGACCACCGGTACGAACAACCCCCTGAATACGTCCGCCCGGCACCAGTAAACTGCACGGTCGCGTCGAGTCATCGCAACCGCCAGCGGCCAGCAGGACCAGGATCAACGACAGGACAAGCAGTAACATCGCCAGACCGAGGCGCTTCACGGTTGCGCCTCCTGGTCGAACGGCGGGATGAACCAGGATATCCCGGTCACGGTGGCCAGATACTGAATGGTGACCGGGGTCGCTTCGGAGAAGAGTAACGTGCCCGGATACCACCAGAGGTCATGAACGTAATCCCTCGCAGCCAGGTAATAATCGCCATCGACCAGACCGGCGAAACGGAAGTAACCATCATAGACATCATGCCACTGTTGCCTGTAGGCACAGAGCGGTTCACCGGTGGCATCGAAGATGCTGCACGTCACATAATTGGGCGGCCGACCATCCACTTCCAGCACTCTGCCTTCGATGCGACCGCCCTCCTCCAGGGTAATCACGAGATGCTTGAGCTCAGCTTCGCCGAGGTCGATGGGTGTGGCTTCGGCCAGTGTCGCCGCTCCGTCGTACCACTGCGGGATCCAGATCTGATCATGACAGCGGCCATCTACCTGCAGATAGTACCGTTTCGGCTGCAGATTGCAGATGGTGTAGGCCCCCTGCGAGTAGGGCTGCAGGGCGATCTCTCGTCCAAGCTCGTCACGGATCAAGATCGTGCATTCGTGTACGGTAAGATTGCCGGGGCCCTCGAGTGACACCAGCAAGCCGCTCTCGACGACCTCTACATCGGTGATCCGATCTCCTGAATGAAGGTCGAAGACTCGCGCAGTTTCGTACGTATCGCCGCCCAACCATTGCACCACATCGGTACAGGACACCCGCAGCCGGACCGGCTGGAGTACGAAGATGTCACAGCTGAAAGCGCCGTCCGGCTCGCACCCGGCGGTGGCGATGGGCCAGGCGTCGGTGGAATAAACCTCGATCCGCGGCAAGTAGGCACCTGCTTCCTGCCAGCTCCCGATAACCCGGCCACTGATGGAGGCATAACTGGCAGAAAGGTCGAACTCGAACACGTTGGTGCTGTCAGGGATGATTGTCAGCGATTCGGCTTCGGCTGGATTCATGGTACCCGGCAGGTAAAACTCGAAACCAGTGTTCGTACTTTCCAGACTCACGCAGTAAGTGCCGGCGATCATCAGGGGAAAGACGAACGAGAGCATTCCCTCCGCCACTTCGGCCGTCTGGCGGGCATTACGGACCCGCGGCCCCCTGACCCGCAAACGGAATTCCCGGTCTGGAAATTCACCCGGCATCTGGATCCGGATCTCGGTTCGGCAGCGATCGATGTCGAACCGGTGGATACTCGGCGCAACTCGGATGGTATCGGGTTCGTGGTTCGAGTAGATGTAATTTCCCCCATAATGGACTTTGAACCCATACAGACCAGTGGGCAACTCGATCCGGTACCATCCCGTCGAGTCCGACCAGACGGTACAGTTCACATCATAAGGCCCGGAGTCCCCGTATTCGGACACGCGGATCTCGGCTGCCACGCCCACACCGGAGGAGCGGATGAAGCCTTCAACTGCACCCACCTCGTGCAGGGGGCAGGTGGGTGGTGGCTCCTGATTGCAGGCGGTCAGGAAACGAGCGGCGAGGAGAGCCGCAATGAGGGTCAGCAAGAGAAGGAGCGATCCATTGGCTTGTCGCATGAAAACTCGGATTCCCCGATCTTGTTATTATGGATTTCGAGAACATCTTCAGTATCAGCCGTGTAGAGAGCGCGGTCAAACAATTATGGTCAGCGAGCCACAGCCAGTCGAATACTCACTCCAGCGAATTGGACCCAGATCATGCTCCCAGCCATGGTGCTGCCCGAGGGGCTGCTCTCCCGGGAACAACAGATCCAGAACCAGCTGCCGGATGGCTACCATCATGTCGCGTACGAGCCGGCGCTGCTGGGTGTCGCCGGACAGCGCCGACGGGAGGTCGTGGACATCACGGAACGCGAAACCCGGGTGGAAGTCGAGCCAGGTTTCGTGGTGCGTCAAGTGACCTTCGATCCGGACCGGCGGTTGCTGTGGCGTGTAGCCGAATAGACCGGCGCGAATCACTTCACCAGCATCATCCGTTTCGTCTCGCAGAACGTATCCGTTTCCAGACGACAGAAGTAGATCCCGGCGGCCACCTGCTGCCCGGCACTGTTCTGGCCGTTCCATTGCATCTCGTACCAGGCCGGACCGTCGACCGGTCCGTCGTGCAGCGTATTCACTCGCCGGCCAAACAGATCGAAGATGCCAAGACGCAGGTGTTCCCGACGCGGCACGGCGAAACGGATCGTCGTACACGGGTTGAACGGGTTGGGATAATTGTCCGCCAGGACGAACCGCGTGACCGGGGCGCCACCGCCAGGATCATCCACGCCAATGGACTCCACGATGCTGAACCAGTGGTTCTGGGTACCGATGTTGTAGTTCCCTGCCTGATCGGTGACCCAGACCCGCACCCGAGCGTAGTTTGCCGTGACCACGGGCACCGTCCAGTCCTGGGTGAACACCAGCGGATCGGTGATCGTGGCGATGGGAACCCAGTTGGCCGCACCGTCGATGGTGTAATCGATCTGGGTGGTGGCGATGCCGGAGGTGGCGTCGTCGGCCGTCCAGGCGATGGTCATCACGGTGCCGCCGAGGAAGATCTGTCCGGCGAGAGGGTTGAGTACCTCGACGTCGGGCGCCGTGGTGTCGATCCAGAACGGCCCGAGGTGCTGGGGGTGGTCGGCCAGGTTGCCCGGCATGTCCTTGGCCAGCACGTGGAACCAGTGGTCGTCGCCATCCAAAAGTGGTTTGCTCGTGTACTCGATCTCATTGATGGTCAGTACCAGCTCGTCGGGCACGGTGGCCGGAGCATGGTCCCAGAGCACCCGGTACTCCGCATTGCACGGGTCATCGGCATTTTCCCAGTTGGTCGTCACTGCCGGGTTGGTCGACCAGGTGGAGACGGCGTGCGTATCGCTCACCAGCCAATCCGGCCAGTACGGTGGTATGTCGTCGACACCGTAGCTGTAACAGAACGACCAGGAGCCGACCCCGCCGCAGACATGGATGGCGCGCACGTGCCAGTACCAGACGCCGCCGGCCATGGTCGGCAGGTCGAACACGTTGGTGGGTGTGAATGCGGACGTATCCATGCGGCACGACCGACCCCACTCCACCTCGTAAGTGCAAGGGTAATCCGCCGGCCACCAGCTGAGATTCGTGTTGGGGCTCGCGCACATCCAGCCGTCGGCCGGGAATGGCGAATGGGGTATAAAGTAGAGCCCGGGCAAGGTGCTGAAGGTGCGGCACTCGCTCCAGTCGCCCCAGTTGCCGCACTCTCCCTTGACCCGGACCAGATAACGGTAGGTCGTGTCGCCCGCCAACCCGGTGACATCCTTGTAAGGCGTCGAGGACGGCAGTGAGTAGGTGTTTCCGCTGTAGCAGTTCTCCCCCACTCGCAGCTCGTACCCGGTGGCGTCGGGCACAATCGACCAGCCGATGGTCACCAGGGTGGAATCCTGGCAAATATCATAGTTGCTCGGCGTGAGGAAGTGCACGTCCGAGGTGGGGATATCGATGGTGGTGAAGCTGCGGCAGCCGGACCAGGCGCCCCAGGAGCCGCAGTACTTCTTGGCCCGCACCCTCGCCAGGTAGGTCACGCCGTTGTCGAGACCGTACACGGTGTACTGGCTGGCGTTGCCGGCATTGTATGTGGTCCCGCCACCGCACCAGGTGCCGATCTGCAGCTGGTAGATCTCGATGTCGGGCAGATCGGTCCAGTCGATGGTGCGGTTGACCGGCTGGCAGACCTCGCCCTCGCTCGGCGAGGTGATGGTGGGCGAACCGGGCAACGGACAGCTGACAAAGACCGAGTCCAGCTCCACCGCCGCGGTGGTGTTGTTGGACGTGTTGGCGTCGGTGATGTTGGCGATCACACCCAGGAAATACCGTCCCGGTGTGGTAGTGACCGGGATGGTGGGCGGCGGGTAGACGCCGACGAACTGGCCACTCATGGCCGGCAGGTTGACCGCCACGGTGAGGTCGTCGAGCCAGACGTCGCCGGTGGTGATGTATTCGTCGGCCGAGAGGTAGATGTCGCAGATGACGTTCTGGCTCAGACCCACGTCCGCGTAGCTGGCCATCACGAAGGAGAAGGCGTCCAGCTGCTGGCCCGGCCCGAAGCTCTCGTCCTCCGCCTGCACGAAGATGGGCATGATGTCCGGTGACGCGGGCAAGTCCGCGTCGCGGATGGCCCCGATGTCGGAGAACTTGCCGGCAGTGATCTTGGTATCGGTGGATCGGGTCTCGCGATCGCTCCCCTGCTGGGTGGCGTAGACCACATTGTCGCGGACGGCGCCACCGCCGCTGGATCCGCCCCAGGACGGCATGAACCACTCGATGATGTTGTACCCGGACGTTCCCGAGCACCCGTCGTAGTCGCCGTTGTTCTCGAACAAGATCTCGCCGTCGAAGGGATCCTCGGCCGGATAGCTGGCGTGGTACCAGGTCGGATTCTCGAACCAGTCGCAATCGGTGTTGTACCCGTAGCCGCGCCAGCCGGTCAGCGCGCCGATGGGACGGTCGAGATCGAGGATGGCATTGTCATGGTTGGAGTCCTCGTCGACGGTCCAGCCCTCCCAGGAATGCATCTGAACCACGCGGGCGCTGCCGAAGGGAGCAACGCCGAACTCGTAACCCGGTGTGATGGAGACCTCATCGGCCCAGCCCGGATAAGCGGGATCGAAGGTGTAGATGCAGTGGCCGGCAGTGATCACGTGTTTGGGATCGATCAGTGTCCCGGAGCAGACGCCGCCGTTGGAGCCGTCCCAGTCGATCCAGACCTTCACGTGCGTCGGGTAGGGCGGGATCGTGGGATCCATCACCTGGGACCAGGAGCTGAAATTCTTACCGCCGCCCGTCGGGTCCCTGACCAGACCATCGAGGGCGCCTTCGCCACCAGGAGTGAACTGGCGATTCAGAAACTCATCCCGGCTGACGTTCTCGGTGTAAGTGACCGCGCCGGTGACCAGGTCGCGAGTCACCACGCGCCCCAAGGGACCGGCGGGAATGGTCGGGTCGGCCGGTTCGGGCATGGAAACGGGTTTGTATTCCAGGAAGTCGCCACGGGGGGTTTGTTTGAGAGGTTCGAACGTGGGCGTATCGGCTTGGGCCGCAACGGATAGAACCAGGCAAAGACACAGGATCGGCAACACAGCTCGTGAAAACGGGCTTCCAGACATGATTCCCCCTATCCCCCGAGGGGACCTGATTATAGCAGAAAACGGTGACGAGACTCAAGGAGGGGGATGGTAACCACGGTTCAGTTCGAGTTCTGGTCAAGAGGCCGGCTTGTGGATCGCGAATGATCATGCCGCGAGATGTTGCATTCTAAAAAATGGACAGGAGACGGGGAGGGAATTGCTAGCTGTCCAGCAACCAGGCCAGGGCGTCTTCTTCGGAATAAAACACCGCGGCGATCACTCCGCGAT
>JBDRBC010000003.1:0-4180 GCA_043823125.1 bacterium
ATAGCCGAGATGGATCTGATGAGGAGTGAGCGCGACGAAGCCGTCAAGCTGAACGAGATTCGCGATCCTCAGTTCCACGCTATCCACGAGCAGAACATCCTGATCGCGAGTCAACGCGACGAAGCCCGCGCCCGCGTGGCCGAGCTGGAGGCCCAGTTGGCGGCAGCGAAGCGCGAATTGGAACGGCAGTGCGAGGTGTGTGATCTCGAAACACAGTTCGACAACATGCGCCGCCGCGCCGAGGCCGCCGAGCAGCAACTCGCCGAGGCGCGGGAGTGCATCAACGAGATTGACCTGTTATTCGAAGACGACTATCCCGACGTGGTCGAGCGGGTCAGCCAACTATTCGACCGCACCCTTAAAGCCGAGCAGCAACTAGCCGAGGCGCGCGCGGTGATCGAGAGGGTGGGGGCAGTGTGTGATGAGTCGATGGCACTTGCCGCGACACACCCCATGGAGAAACTAAAGCGCCACATCCGCGCCGCCATGGGCACGGGGGAGGGGCACACGGTCCGAGTGAAAGCCGCCGTCGCAGAGATGATGGATCAGTACGACGACGATCTGCGGGCAATGGCGGACAGTGACGCTACCCCGCCGGAAGGGGGAGACGATGAAGATTAGTATAACCCTTGTGGTCGCGATCTTGGTGATCACTTGGTTCGCTGGGTGGATCGGGTTTTTCTACTACAAGACCAAGTGGGAGGATGAGCAAGCTATATGCCGTGGAGCTATCAGCGGCGCGCTGCTCCCCGCCCCGGACAGCGACCACGCCAGCAGGGTAAGGGCGGCCACCGAGGAAATGATCGAGGTTTATGACGACGATCTGCGCCGGATGACCGATCGCGGCAGCGACGGAGGCGAGGATGGATGAGGAGATCACCATCCGGTTGATCGAGTTGCCGGGGCGCCGGCTACGAATCTCGAACATGGGGGCGCTGCACTGTTCGGGGTGTCGATTGCTGGCCAACACCCGGAACTGGTGCGCCTTGTTCGGCAAGAAGCTGGTCGCCGACAACCCCATGCGGCTGCAGGAGTGCGTCGACTCCGAGGTGCCGCTGAAGGAAGACAAGCCGGAGCAGGATCCGGAGCCCGAGCCCATACGGACGGTGGCCTGGACGCCACGGCAGTAGAGAGGAGATGAGCATGGACTACGTCAGGTTGCCCAAGGTCGTGAAGCTGCACAAGTACATCTCGCAGACCTGCCTGGTGGAGACGCAGCGCCTCTGCTGGCTCGCGACGGACGACAAGGAGTCTCCGTTGTACAGCGCCATCCAGGGCATGATCCCGGACAGCGAGGACGGCGAGCGCGCGATGCGCACCGAGGCCATCACCGAGATCGGCGAGATCATCGCCGAGGCCGCGGCGCACGGCGGCACCACCAAGGGTCCTCACGTCGCCATCCCGGGCTACGTCCCGCTGGAGAACTTCATCTCCCGCGTCGTGCTCGAGGAGCTTTGGCGCCTCACCTGGCTCGCCACCGACTCCGAGTCGCCACTGTACGACGAGATCCAGGATCGCATCCCCGGGGACGAGGAGTACCGTACCGAGGCCCGCAAGGCCCTCAAGGCGATCGGCATCATTGCGCAGAAAGCCCGGAGGAAGTGCGTATGATGACGGCTGCTGAGGTTACGGTGTTCCGTACGACTTTCGGGTTCTCCGAGAAGGAACTGGCCAAGTTTCTCAACGTCGACCCACGTACTGTGAGGGCCTGGGAGAATGGTGAGACACCACCGAAAGAAACAGCGGTGCAGGTCATGGCGGGGTTGCAGGAGGCATGGCGCAGGTCGAACGGAAGCAGCGTGCTGGTCAGCTACGTGCGCAACGCGATGAGCATAGGGGGTCTCGCTTACTTGCTTGTGAAACTGATCGATGACTGGTTCTACTTCGCACAAGAGCCTATGGAGGAGCCAAATGGGTAAGAAAGCAAAGGAAATGCGTGTAGACGATTTGTATTTGACTCAGGAGCATGATCCTGCCGACGAGCCCGCCGGGCTCGGTGAGGACCCCGTGGACAAGGTCATCCAGCCCGTCGTCAAGGAGGCGGAGCAGAAGGCCGCCGAGTGGATCGCGCATCTGGCGTGCGGCATCAACTCCCAGAACTCCGCGGCGCTGCTCGACACCATCAAGGACGTCGCCGGGATGATGGGTGACATCCTGGTCGCCCTCGATCCCGGCGTGAAGAAGTTCGACGGTCAGTTCGGTCGTGTATCTGCTGGTGTGGGGGTGCTGCAGCCCAGCGTTCTCCCCTCCAACGTCGAGACTTTCGGCGCCCAGATGATGACGCAGCTGACCGAGGTGCTGAAGCTGCAGTACGGCCCCAAGCCGATCAAGCACGACATCAACAAGCTGCTCGCGGCGCTGGAGATGGCCAAGGAGATGGGGCAGGATCAGGTCGCCGAGAAGCTCCAGAGGAAGATCGACTCACTGTTGGAGTCCGCCGACTACGCCGTGGGAGATGGTGAGGTGCAGCCCGCGCTCATGATGGCGAAGGATCTGGGTGGCTACGGTAGCGGCATCACCCAGTTCATGGCTACTCCAGAGGAGAAGGAAGATGCTGAGTAAGTGGTACCACCCCAATTGGTCCGGTGATTTCCGCCTGGAAGCCGCCGGCGAAGACGACTGTGTGCTTCGGATCACCGACCCGACGATCGACGAGATCACGAAGCTCGGCAAGTTCCTCGACAAGTGCCGTAAGAAAGAATGGATCGGCAAGGCCACCGGGTTGCCCGAGAAGTTCGAGGGAGAGTACGTCCTGGAGATCAAGGCTCCGGTCGACAAGGCCGGGCGTGCTCTGGTCGGTTGGGGGCAGGGGCTCAAGCGCAAGGATCTGCTCACCGTCGTCAAGTCGGTCGACGGCGCGGTCTCGTACGCGGTGTCCAACGAGGAGGAGCTCAGGCGGGTCGTGGAGGCTGAGAAAGCCGACAAGGCCGTCTCCAACAAGCGCGCGACCCTCAGCTGCCCCCATCCCATCTCCGGTCCTGACGTCCGTGCCAGCGAGGTCCTGCGGGAGTTCTGCACCCAGCGGCAGTGGGACGACTGGAACACCTACGGCTTCCTGATCGCCTACGGCAATCTCACCGGGCACCCGTACCGCATCTGCCATCGGCACTCGCTGCTCGCGCGGCGCCAGGGCAAGATCACCAAGGATCTGAAGGACGACACGATCATCCACGCCTACGACTGGTCGCTGCCGCCGGCCGAGGAGGTCCTGTCGCTCAAGCTACAGCTCGAGCACGTCGAGCACTGGATCAGGAATCCGTCCGGCTACTTCGGACTGGGCGTCCGGTTCGTCAACCCGTTCATGGGTCCGGACGATCAGTATGGGGACGGCGTCCCCGACACCGCGGTGCTCAGCAGCCTCGGCGTCGCACTTCCTGCTCTCATCGGGCAGCTCTCCGGGAGGAACAAATGACCACAGAGATCGTGAAGGCCGAGGACACCTACGCCGTGGTGCGCAGGATGGCTGAGGGGATCGAGAAGCGCGTCCAGGATCTGGTGCACGACGTCCAGGCGTCGCAGCAGCTGTCGCCGGTCGCGATGCAGGAGCTGATCATCCGCATGACCGGGGCGATGGAGACCATCTCCCGGGAGCAGCGGCAGATCCGCATGCTGCTGGAGAACCAGGCCGCCAGCAACCTGTGCCGATGAAGGAGATCTACCAGAACAGGTTCCTGCGGGTCTTCGTTCTCGACAACGGCACCTACCGGGTCGAGGCCAGGGACTTCGTCAATCCCGAGGAGTACGTCCTCTACGCCAAGGGCGACACGATCTCCCAGGCGCTGGCCCGGATGCAGGGGCGTGCGTTGGCGCTGTGGTCCAAGCTCGACGGGCTGGCGAACGTCGGGTGTGAGCAGGCGCTCGACTGGATAGCGCAGCATGATGCCTAAGGAAGCCCGCGGGTGACATGCCCTACGTCCATCCTAAAAAGGGGCGACTCTGTCCACGGTGTCCGCTGTTCATCAAGGGCATCGCCGTCGGCGACAGGATGCCGCCCGAGGTGGGGTGGACCGGCCTCTCGATCATCGGCGAGATGCCCGGCAAGACCGAGGTCCTGGAGGGCCATGTGTTCGTCGGGGAGTCGGGGCGGCACCTGGACGCGGTGCGCAAGTGGCAGCAGCTGCCGGACGCCCACGTCACCAACGCCATCCGCTGCGGTCTGCCACGGGGCATGAAGCCCTCG
>JBDRBC010000004.1:0-22163 GCA_043823125.1 bacterium
ACCTGGAGAGCGGTGACGGCAACTGGACCCTGTCAGGCGGCTGGGCGGTGAGTGCGGAGAATCCGTACGCCGGCAGTTACGGCCTGTCCGATTCGCCGGGCGGAAACTACCCGGACAACAACACGGCCACGGCCACGCTGAACGGCAGTTTCCGGGCCACGGCGCTCTCCTTCTGGCACGAAGTGGATACCGAGGACGACTGGGATTATTGCTTCATCCAGTTTTCCGCCAACGGCGGTCCGTGGATGACGCTGGACGCCTACGACGGCGCGCGTAATTGGAGTCCTGTGACCCTGACCTTCCCCGAGTTCGCGGGCGAGGATATCCGGTTCCGGTTCCAGCTCGTCAGCGATACGTATATCACCGAAGACGGCTGGTACCTCGATGATGTCACGGTGACCGGGTATTCCGACGACAACGAGACGCCGCCACCGCCGATCCTGCTCGCACCCGTTCCGGACGCGGTCACTGGTGGCCAGGCGACGCTTTTCGTCAGCAACAGCTTCGATCCCGACGGTCCCGGCCCCCTGCAATACGGCTTCCGGGTGTACCGCGACAACTGCGGCTGTGACCTGGCGGCGTCCGTCGATCGTATCGCGGAAGGCGTCGGCGAGACCAGCTGGACGACGCCGACCCTGGCCGACGGCACCTACTACTGGCGCGCCTACGCCGGCGATACCGAGGCGTTCGGTCTGCTGGGAGAACAGCGGCGGTTCGTGGTGGACAGCTTCTCGGCCGCTGGCCAGTGGCCGGACCAACCGCGATTGCTGCGCCTGGGTCCCACCGGGGGTGGCCAGGCCAGCCTGCAGCTCCTCCTGCCCGGCGCGGCCCAGGTCCAGCTCGCCATCTACGACGCCCGGGGCGCCCTGGTGCGTCAGCTGTACCGCGGTGTCTGCGAGGCCGGTGCCCGCACCATCGTGTGGGACGGCCGGGACGGAGGCGGGCGCCAGGTGGCGTCCGGGGTCTACTTCGCGGTGGCGAAACTGGCCGAGCAAAAACTGACGGCCCGGTTCGTGCTCGTGCGGTGATCTGAGGGGAACCGAAGGCATCCGATGATATCCGGAAATGTTCTGGATATCATCCGGATGCCATGGCCGAAATCATGGGTCGACTTTGACGTACCTCTCGAACCAGAGCAGCAGTTCCTGCAGGTAGAACACCAGATCACGACTGCCGCGGATTCCATGGCCCTCGTTCTCGAACCGCAAGAAACGGGTCGGCACTCCCTGGACGGTGAGGGCGGAGAACCAGCTCTCGGCCTGCCCGATGAGACAGCGATAATCCCGCATTCCGTGACTGATCAACGTCGGTGTCGTCACCCGGTCCACGAAGTTGAATGGCGAGTTGCGGTGGTAGATCTCCCGTGCCGCGTCGTCCCACGGCCGGCCGCCGAATTCCCATTCCGGGAACCACTTCTCGTCGGTGGCGCCCCACATGGACACCAGCTCGCAGGTCATGCGGTCCACGGCCGCGGCCCGGAAACGATCGGTCTGGGTGGTCAGCGCCACGGCCAGGTGGCCGCCGTAACTGCCACCCATCACCGCAAGTCGTTCCGGATCGGCCCACCCCTGATCCACGGCCCAGTCCAGACAGCCGAGCACGTCGGAGGCTGGCTGCCCCACCCAGTCGTGACGGATGGCTAGCTGCAGATCGAGGCCGTACCCGGTGCTGCCGGTGGGATTGACGAAGATCACCGCGTAGCCGTGTTCCGGCAGGACGTGAAACTCCGGCAGGAAGTAACCGCCGTACATCCACTCCGGACCACCGTGAATACTCAGGACCGTCGGCAGCGGTTCGCCGACGACGGCCGTTTCCGGCAAGATGTACCAGCCGTGGATCTGCCGGTCGTCCACGCTGGCGGTGAACGGAACCGGCGTGTACAGCGCGACCTGCTCGGCCCAGGCCGCGTTGGGATCGAGGAGCAGATCCGGTCCGGAGGCAACCATCCCCTGGTCGTCCAGTTCCAGACTGTACAAAGCGCTGGGCGTTCGTTGCTCGGCGCCGGCAAACACCACCCGGCCACCCGCCACCCGGACATCCCAGTAGTCGTGACCGCCCGCGGTGAGGCACCGGGTGTCGTTGACCGCAAAGAGATCGATGCAGCCAGAGACGAAACCGGTGAAGTACAACTCGAATCCGTCCGTGACCAGACGCCAGATCCGGTTGCCGAAATCGGTGGCCAGTCGCGCCTGCGGCGTTGCATCGGGGGACTCGGTGGCCGTCCCGTCGGCGACGCGCTGGAGTACGGCTTCCAGGTCCAGGGTCACGATGTGGCAGAGAGCGCTTTCGTACAGCGGATCGTCGTGGGACAGGTAGGCGATGCGGTTGTCCAGCAACCAGCGCGGTGAAGTGTCGGGTCCGGGATTGGCGGTCAACGGCAGCAGGTCTCCCCCATCCCGGGTCACCACCCAGAGGTCGCTGTTGAGCGTACGCCCGAGGTCCTCCAGCCGCTTGGCCTCGAAGACGATATGGTCGCTGCACGGCGACCAGGCACAGGCGCGGACATCCAGCGGCGCGTCGACGATCCGCTGCACGCGGCCGCTAGCCACATCCAATACGTAGAGCTGATGAAGGCGCCCCCGGCGATAGCCCGCATCGAGATGGCGGTACCCGATGCACTCGGCGATGGTCACCGCGTCCGGATCCAGATCCGGTCCGGTACGGGACGGTGGTGCGGTGGTCGAAAGGTATTCCTGGTCGCCCAGAGCGGTCATGGCGATGAAGGCGATGGCGCTGCCGTCCGGCGCCCAGACCAGCTCGCCGTACTCACGCGGCTCCTCGCTGATCTGCTGAGCATTGGCGCCATCCGGATCCGCGAGCCAGATGTGGCTACCGGAATCTCCCTGCTGCACGTAGGCCAGCGCCTGACCGTCCAGACGCCAGGCCACACTGCCCACCCGGCTGTCCGGGGGAAACAGGACGAACTCCGAATCGTCGTCCAGGTTGCGGAGGTAGATGGTGGCGCGTCCTTCGCCGGCGTCGCGGTCGAATCCGGTGAGCCGGTAGATGAGGGCTCCGCCGTCGGGTGCGAGATCCAGGATGTCCACACGCCGGATGTCGTAGACCTCGTCGGGTTGCAGAGCCTGCAGCGGCGGCGCCACCAGGAGTAACAGACAAACCACGGGGAGAAGGTGCTGTTTTGCTGCCATGGGGATTTCCTTGGTTGATTCCCGCTCAGTGCGAGCGATTGATGAATTCCCGCTGACTCTTCAAGGCCAGGTTGTCCGGATCGAAGGAGATGGCGGCGTCCAGCGCGCGCAAGCCTTCCTCGTTCAATCCCATGTCCAGGCAGACGAAGGCCACCAGTGACCAGAAGATGGGATCCTCGATGCTGGGCGGGCCGTCGACGAGACTGCCGGCGAACTGTCGCGCGCGGCTGGCGTCGCCGAGAGCGCGATCCGCCTCGAGCACCACACACATCTCCGCTAGGTCGATGTCCCGATTCCAGAACGGCAGCAGCAGATCGCGCCCCCGGGTCATCTGCCCGGAACGGACGTAGGCCAGGGCCAGCTGCCGACGATGCAGGCGGGAGGTATCCCGGCGATAGTTGGCTTCGCAGGCGGCGACGATCCGCTGCAGTTCGGCTTCGGACAGCTGTAATCGTTCCGGGCCCACATGATCCCGCCCGGAAGCCAGGCCCCCGAACGGCTGGGCCGAATACATGGCGGCCACGTCGTCCTGCTGATCCAGCTCGTCCCGATCACTGAACCGGAACTGCTGTGGTGAGTCCGTTTGCCAGAACTGCCGGCGCGGCCAGGAAACGGTGCCGGCAACAGACTCGTTGTCACTCCCCTGCTGCGAGATGGAAACCGCTCCGGTGTCACTGGCCACATGCCGCTGACGGGTGTCGGGCTGAGCGTCAGATTGGGCGTCAGACTGATCCACGGACTGAACGAGGGAACCACTGTCCGACCGTCCCGCCGTTCCCGCCGGTGATAACGGGCGCGCCTTGACTGCGCGCTCGAGCAACACGGTGATCTGTTCGTCCTCCGGGGCGAGCTGCTGCGCCTGTTCCAGATCGTCACTGGCAGCGGCGTATTCACGCTGGTGGAAGTGCAGTAATCCCCGGTTGTACCAGCTGGCGGGAGACTCCGGTGCCAGGTCCAGGGCGATATCGAACGCCTGGCGTCCGGTGGCGATATCGTTCTCGTACAGGGCCGCCACGCCGAGCAACCGCCAGGTACTGGCCTGATCCGGTTCGGCCTTGATGGCGCGGGCCAGATGCGGCAGCGCCGCGCCGTACTCCTCGCGATGGACCTTGAGCCGTCCGGCCAGGGCGCAGACATCGTGATCCGACCAGCCGAGCGCGTCCATCTCCTCGCAGGCCAGGGCCAGATCCGCTTCGGCCTGGGCATAGTTGTCGAGATTGAAGTGAACCCGTCCCCGTAAGGCCAGGGCCGAGGTGGGCCGGATGGAGCGGCGCCGGCAGGCGCTCAGGGCATCGAGGGCCAGTTCGCCGAACTCTGCCTTGCGGTCGGGATCATCCGCCATCTCGCAGCTCAGCGCCATCTGGGCGCCGTAGGCATAGAGGCTGCCGGCCACCTGGAAACGGTCGAAGGCGAGGGAGTACGGATACTCCGTATGACCCCGCCCGAAGATCCGGGGCGGTCCGGCCACGGTCTTTAACGGGAAGTAGACAAAGAACGGCCGGCCGGTGGCGGCCAGGCCGTAGTACTCGGTGGCCTGCCGCGGGGTGCCGTTGAGTTCGGCCATCATCCCGATGTCGTTGTAATACCGGTTCGCGTAGGGAAACTCGTTGGCGAAAAAGACATGGCCGATGACAAAGCAGGCCAGCAACATGTTCCCCTGGCCGCGGTAGGCCTGGCTCTGGATCCAGTTCTCGGCGAAATCCGAGGGGATGACGCCCCACATGGGCCGCTTGATCTTGATGGACCGGATTTGCGCCGCCAGCTCGCACGCCGCCTGGAACTCGCCCAGGTCGGCCAGCAGCAGCCCCCGGACCAGGATCGATTCCTCCTCCTCCGGTTTCAGGGCATCCGCCCGGTCGGCCCAGACCAGACCGTCCTCCATCCAGCCGTTGTCGCGACAGTACCAGGCGTAGTCGAGGGCCAGGCGGTGACGCAGATTCCGGTAGAGACCGGTTTCGTCCTTGCCGATGGCCGCCACGGTGGCATCGAGGCACTGTCGGTACCGCACCTGATCGCCCACGACTCCGCAGAGATAGGCGAGGTCGTACCACGGTTCCGGATTACCGGGATCGAGTCCCACGGCAGTGGTCAGCTTGCCCATGCAACGGGCCATGCTCTCCAGGTACCCCTTGGGATGGGTGAGAGCGAACTCCTCCTTGATGAAGGCCACGTGTTCCCAGATCATGATCTCGAACCGCTCGGCCTCGCCCAGGTAGAACTGTGCCAGTTCCCGACGTTCCATCTGGGCAGCGGGCGACAGGGCCCGGAAAACCGCCAGGTCCACGGCCTCCGGATCGGCGAAGTACCGGCGGCTCTCCCGAAAGAGCGCCTCGGTATCGATGACCAGGTCTTTCGACTTGGCATAGGACCACCCGAGCATGGCTCGGCGCAGGCCGCGGTCCCACTCGATCCACTCCTTCACCGGTCGTGGTTCCGTCGTCGGATCGGGGTCGGAGACATCAGGCCACGGGACGGCGAGAGTTGGCCCCGAACCAGCGTTATCCAGTCCAGGGTTCGCCTGATCGATAAGCCCCGGCGCCGTTGAACACAGGAGTAGCAAGCAACAACAGGCCAGGGGAATTATCAGCGCGGGAAATCGCGTCCACTTCACAAGCTTTTCCTCCTGCTCGCCGGTCAAGATCGTCCTTCAGGTGGGCCTCAGCGTACCACTCTAGCCGCACAACCGACCCGAGTCACCCCTTTCGCGGCCACGCGGCGGCATCACTGCTGGAGCTGACTACGCAGGAACGTGTGATGGGTCTGCAAGGCGATGTTTTCGGGATCCAGGTTAAGGGCGGCTTCGAGCGCTTGTAAACCCTCGCCGGGATGTCCCAGATCCAAGCAGGTGAAGGCCACCAGGGACCAGAAAATGGAGTCGTGGCCCGCGGGAGCCGCGTCCCCAAGAGAACGCGCCAGATCGAGAGCACGATCCGCCCGGCCCAGGGCCCGGTCGGCCTCGATCACGAGGGATCTGCCGGCACTGCTCAACCCGTCCTCCCAGAGCGGCAGCAGGATGTCCAGGGTCTGTTCCGGCTGTCCCGATCGAACGTAGGCTCGCGCCAGATCGAGCCGGTGATCCGGACTGGGATTATCACGATAGGTGGCGAGCAGATCGGGTAACGCCGCAGCATACGCCGCCGGATCCAGTCGTGCCTCGGCAGCGGACGTCCGTCGTTGACCAGTGCCTTGACCGCCGGCAGACGAAGTGCCGCCGGGAACGGATGCCACGGTGGCGTCCGCTCCCGGAGTACGTGCCGCAGCGCCCGACGAACCACCGACCGGGACATGACCCGGCGAACCGTCGGCTTGCCGCCAGGCGCTGCCAGCCTTTTGCAGAAGTCGCAAGATGTCGGGGTTGTCGGGGGCGAGGCGGAAGGCCACTTCGAGATCGCGGTAGGCCTCGCCCCAGCGCTGCTCGTTGCACGAGAGCAGACCGCGATTGAACCAGGTCGAGGCGGAACCGGGATCCTGGGCGATGGCGTAGTCGAACGCCACTCGACCTCCAGCCAGATCGCCGGTGTTGAGCAAGGCCACGCCGAGGTTGCGCCAGGCGATCCCCAGGCTGGAATCGGCGGCCACCGCCTGCTGCAGGTACGGCAGCGAGGCCTCGTAATCGCCCTCGTTGACCTGTAACAGACCGAGGAACAGACAGGCCCAGGAATCCGTCTGGCCGGAACTGGCGCCGGCGACGTAAGCCCGCTCCAGATCCGCGGCGGCCAGCGCCGGCTGGTCGAGCAGATAGTGGAGCTGCCCCCGTAGACTCAAGCTCGCAATAGGCTTGATCTGCCGTTCCACGCAGGCGTTCAACGCCATCATGGCCGTCCGGGCCAGCTCCTGCTTCTCGGCGGGGTCGGTGGTTGTTTCATACCGCGCCAGCGTATGGGCCGCGTAGTTGTACAACGAACCGGCCACGTAGAAATTGCTGTAAGAGATGTAGAACGGCACTCCCGTGCCACGCTGCCCGTAGATGGAGTCCATCCCGTCGTATCCGGACAGCGGGAAGTACACCACATAAGGAGTCAAGACGCCGGCCCGCTGGTAGTACGATCTCGCCTCGGAATACCAGCCGGCTGCTTCCGCCACCATACCCATGTCGTTCAGGTACCGATGCACATGAGGCACCGTGATACGAAATATGTTGACATGCCCCATGACGTAGGCGGCCAGCTTGGTCTCACCGCGCGCCAGATAAGCCAGGCTGCTGATCCAGCGCCCCTCGTGACTGGCCACCGACATTCCGTAGCCGTAACGGGCGTACGGAACCGGAGCCAACCGCGCCACCACCTCCAGGGCCGCCTGGAAATGTCCCTGTTCGGCCAGGACCAGGCCGCGTAGGAGCTGCAGTTCGGGGTCGTCCCCTGCGATGGGCTCCGCCTGATCGAGCCAGAGCGTCGCCTCGGCAAGTCGTCCCAGATCCCGACACAGCCAGGTGAAATCGAGCAAGATCCGGAGTCGTCGCTCTCGGTCGGGCTCGGCCGTCCGGTCGTTCAAGGCCAGCAGGGCCATCTCGAGACAGTGCTCGCTCCGCTGCCAGTCGCCCACCGCGCCGCTGATCTTGGCCAGCAGTTGCCACGCCTCGACACCGGATGGATCGAGACTCACGGCCTTCTGCAGATCGAACATACACCAGGCGGCGAGACGACCGGAACCGTAGATGCTATAGAGGGCATAGTGTACCGCAGGATTGAGATCCATCACGGTGAGCCACTCCCACCACCACTCCTCGCGCTCGTTCAGTTCCCGCGCTTTTTCCAGCAGCTTTTCGGCCTGCCGTCGGCGGTCGGCCTGTTCCCGAGCCGACAGATCGTGGAACTCGTCCAGGCCCACGGAATCCACATCCACCGGCAGGATGACGGTTTCATGGTAGAGCATTTCGGGAGTCGGGGGCGGTGTGTTCAGGCCGGCACAGGCCGTCAGTAGCAGCGGCGGAATCAACAGTCCGGCCAGGTAAATCGTGAGCTTCGATCCCATGGTTACCTCGTCGGTTCGCTGACCAGGTGTTCGGAGCAGCGTTCGGAACGGTGTTCGAAACAGACCCGAAACGGAACGAGAATCATCACGAAACAGGCAGTCATCCGGTGTCGCGAACAGTGGAGTCGGGGGTTGGGGTGAGGTGTCTGAATATAGGGAAAACCGCGAATCACTCCAAACCCCGTCGCGGCTGACCGCCCTCGCCAAGTACCGGCACGAAGCGGACGGCGCCCAGAGACCGGCCACGTACAGTGCCGTCTTCGCTTTTGGTATACAGCATCAATTCCTGGACCGTGTTCGGTTGCCCCAGCGGGATACAGATCCGGCCACCCGGACGGAGTTGTTCCACCAGCGCGGTGGGCAACTCGGGTGCCGCGAACGTCACCATGATGGCATCGAACGGGGCGTGTTCGGACCAGCCGCGCCAGCCGTCCCCCGTCTTCACCACCACATTGTCGAAACCCAACCGCTCCAGCGTGACCTGGGCCCGGGCGGCCAGGGACGGCACGTATTCGATGGTATAGACCGAATCGACGATGGCCGCCAGGATCGCGGCCTGGTACCCGCTGCCGGTCCCGAGTTCGAGCACCCGATCAGTAGCTCCCGGGGATAAAGCCTCGGTCATAAGCGCCACGATGTACGGCTGCGAGATGGTCTGGCCCTCGCCGATGGGCAACGGACAATCGTCGTAGGCGGACTGTCGTAGCGCGGCCGGCACGAACTCGTGCCGGGGGACTGTCCGCATGGCGTCCAGCAGTGCCGGGTGACTCACGCCACGGCTCTCGATCTGTCTCGCCACCATCTCCATTCTGGCTGCGTCAAAATCGCGGGCCACGGCTTCCCTCCCCGGTTCTGTACCACCCGATTGCTGGTGGATGGCGGCGCCACCGACAGTGATCGTCACCAGCAATCCGGCGGCGGCCAGCAGACTGTAAGGCAATCGCGGCATGTCGTCCCTCCGCGGTGGCGACCGGGGCCGCCAGATCCCGCCACTCCTTGCCGGAGCCAAAGCCACCCCGGCGGGTACAAGTTTCTCCTGGCGACAGACGCTTCTCTGCTTTGACCAACCGCGCCGGGCGCGGTACCCTGGAGGATACCATTGGTTGGTCTGAATTACACGGGGAGGTTGCCCATGCGGCGACGAGACCTGATCCGACTGGGAGTGCTTTTCGCCTGTACCTGGAGCTGGTTCGGCTGCAGCAGTGGGAGCGGCAGTGGTGATCGCCCCCCGGTCCGCACCGAGATCCAGATCCCCGTGCCGCTGGCCGACGAGGAGAGCGACCCGTTCCGGGGCGATCCCCAGCCCGGAGCCGACCTCGTCTTCGCCCTGGGTCACGCTGTCGATCCCGCTCACGCCCCCGTGCCGTACAACGACTCCGAACGGATGGTTTTCCGAAATTTCTACGAGACCCTGGTGGAGGTGGACTGTGCCGGGGAAATCCACCCTGGCCTGGCCATCCGCTGGGAAAGTCGCGAGGACCACCGCACCTGGATCTTCACGCTCCGCAACGGCGTCAGGTTCTGGGACGGGAGTATCCTGCAAGCCGCGGACATCAAGCAGAGCTGGATCGAGGTCCAGCACGAGCCGGAGCCGCCAGGTCACCATTCCCCGTTGATCTGGCTCAATGCCCGGGCGAAGTCGGTGAAGGTTCTCGATCCCCGGCGACTCGCCATCACCTTGCCGGAGCCGCAGATGGATTTCCCCCTGTTGCTGGCCCATCCCGCCCTGGCCGTGGCGCGGTCACGTCCCGGCTGGCACTGGCCGGTGGGAACCGGTCCGTGTCACCCGGCGCCGGAGGCGACCGTTCCGGATCCCGACCTGGTCTGCTTGGGTCACGAGTCGCACCGCCAGCCACCCATCTGGAATTCGCTCACCTTCCGGATCCTGCCCGCTGCCGACCCGCGTGATATTCTGGGGAGTGAATGCGATGTCCTGCTCGTCCGTGAGCGGGGTGAGCTGCAATATTTCGAGCGAGCACCAGGTATCCAGACGACACCGCTCCCGTGGGATCACCTCTACCTGCTGCTCTGTCCCGAGGAGGCGCCGGAAGTCGCGCGTCAGCGCTGGTACACGGGGTGGCACCGGATCGACCTGGCCCGGGACGTACCGGCCGCCGCCGCCCGACCAGCCAGCGCACCGTTTTTCCAGACCCCCACCGAGAAGTTGTGCCCGCAACTCACCGGGCCGGTGGAATCGCTCCCGTGGCCTAAACTCTCCGGCGACAGCCGCACGGTCAGTTTCGACGAGGACCTCATCCTGTACCCGGAATCCGACCCCAACGCCCAGCATCTGGCCGAGCGTCTGGCGGCGCTGGCGGCACAACCACTCCGGCCGGGGCCGCAGCGACCAGGTCGGGGCGCCTTGCAGCCGCCGAACCAGCCGGCCCCAGGCGCGCTCCCCGAGGCGATGGCGCTCTCGTGGCCGGAAATCGCCGGCGCCGTCCAGTCGGCGCGTGCCGGCGCTTATGTGGTGCCGTGGACCCGGGAATACGCCTCGGCCTGTCTGCAGCTGGCGGCGTTGCTCAGCTCCGCCCAGTGGCTGCAGACCGCAGCCCTCGCCTCGACGGTACACGGGGGCAACTATCCCCCGGGAGTCCGGGCTGGTAATCCGCGAGACGATACCGACCTGGCGGAGGTGACCGAGGCGGCCAACCGGCTCGAACGACGGGGGGTCGTGGTTCCGCTCATCGTCACGCGCCCGTTCCTGGTGGCCACCGGTCGCCTGGCCGGCATCCGGCTGGCGTACGACGGCACGCTACTGCTGTCCGGGGCCGGCTGGATTTCGCAGACCGGGAGCCGCCCGTGAGCCTGCGCAGCCGTATTCTGCTCGCCTCGGGCATCCTCATCGGACTGCCGCTGATCCTGCTGGTCTGCGGGATCCGGTTCGGCATGGAGCAACGACTCGCTCGCCAGTATGTCCAGCGGGTCGAGACCTTGATGGCCATCATCGATGAGGATCTCGGTCAACGCCGGCACGACCTGGCCGGACGTCTGGCAACCCTGCGCCGGACCATCAGCGAGGACAACCGGTTCCGGCTGGCCCTGACGGACGACCAACCCGAACTGCGTCAGTACTTGCTCGATTACGCCGGCGGCGCCATGGGCTTGATGGGGCTGGACATGCTTCAGATCCAGGACGATACGGGACGGATCGTCAGCTCGGGACATTTCCGCAACGAGTACGATCGCGAGGAGAAACGTTTGCCACGTCTCCTGTGTCGCCGAGCCGACGCCACTGCTCTGGCCACGGCGCGACGACCGGACGGCTCGTTTCTGGCCCTGGTGCGGTGCGATTCCTTGCGCCTGGGCGGCGGGACTTACTACCTGGTGGGCGGCTTCGGTCTGGACTCCGGTTTCCTCGCCAGCTTGACGCGGGATCGTGATCTGAACATCTCTGTGCTTTACGACGGTGGCGCCATCTCGTCCGATCCCGAGCTGGCCGAGCAACTGCACCATTTCGGTATCCAGGGCATCGACCAGCCGGAGCTGTCCCTGGATCCGACCGCCTATTTCGTCAGCGGACGCGACCTGCCACTGATCCCCGCCAATCCCGCCAGTGGCCACCGTTCCCAGCCGGCCCGGCTCATCGTCTGTCACCCCAAGGCGGAGCTGACGGCCCTGTTACGCAGTCTCGACCTGTGGCTGGGGTTGCTGTTGCTGGCCACCCTGCTGGGTACCTTGCTGCTGGCCGTCTGGATCTCCGGTCGCATCAGCCGTCCCCTCACCAGACTGGCGCGGCAGACCTCCCGGCTCGACCTCGACCGGCTCGAGACCGATTTCAACACGGATCGCCGAGACGAGGTCGGTACATTGAGCCGGTTTCTGGCCGCCATGACCGAGCGACTGCGCAACAGCGTGGCCCGCCTGCAGGAGGCCGAGCGGCGGGCGACCCAGGGCGAGATGGCGCGCCAGATCAACCACGACATCCGCAACGGTCTGGTGCCGATCCGGAATGTTTTCCGCCACCTCCTGGATGTCAGCCGGGAGGATCCGGAGTCCACGGCGGCGGTGCTCCAGGAACGCCAGGCCACGCTCCAGTCCGGCCTCGGATACCTCGATGACCTGGCGCAGAACTACGCCCGTCTGTCGTCCCGGCCCGGTCGTCAACCGTGCGATTGCAACGCCATCATCATCGACATCGCCAAGGGGCACGCCGCACCTGCGGATACCGCCGTCGAGACGGCAACCTCCGCTCAGCGCGTGGGACTGGACCTTGATCCCGAGCTGCCGTCCCTGCAGGCGGACCCCATCGGCTTGAGACGTGTCCTGGAGAATCTGGTGCGCAACGGGTTGGATGCCGTGGACGAGCTGGCCAACCGTGCCGAAAACGAACCGAGCCGGCAGCCAGCGGCAAGAAACCACGATTTGATCATCACCACCCAACGGCGTTGTGGTGACGACCCTGTTTCCCCGGCCCGAGCCCAGATAGTGGTGACGGTTCAGGACTTCGGCGGCGGGATCAGCGCCAAGGATCAGCAGCGGATTTTCACCGATTTCTACACGACCAAGAGTCACGGCACCGGCCTGGGGCTGTCCATCGTGCGGCGGCTGGTGGCTGACTTCGAGGGCGAGATCAAGGTGACCAGCGAACCAGGGCGGGGCAGCACGTTCACCCTGATCTTCCCCGCCGCCGAGACCGTACCCGGTCATCCGTCCGGACCGACCATGGCAAGGGAGTCAGATTCATGAGCCTAGTCCTGATCATCGACGATGTGCAGGCCATGCGCGAGCAGTACGCCTACGACCTGAAACGTCTGGGCGGTCACGAGACCATCACTGCCGCCAGCGGCGCCGAGGGGATCCAGATCCTCGAAACCGAACCGGTGGACTGCTGCATCCTCGACCTGGAAATGCCCGGCGTGGACGGGTTCGAGGTGCTGCAAACCATTCGTCAGCGTGGTATCCGGGTACCGGTCATCGTCTACACAGGTACCGGAAATTACGAACGGTGTGTACGCGCCTGGAAACTCGGGGCTTTCAGTTTTCTCGACAAGGAAGAGCCGCTGGAGCGGGTGGTCATCGAGGTGGAGAACGCCTTGCGACTGGAGCGGGCCACCACCGAGAATCGGGAACTGCGACGGCGGACCGGCGACGATTCCCCACTCATCGGCGCCAGTGAGGCCATGACCGCCCTCAAGCAGCAACTGCAAGAACTGGCCGGCATCAACGACTCGGTACTCATCCTGGGTGAAAGCGGTAGCGGTAAGGAACTCATCGCTCGTCAGCTCCACGAACTCAGCGAGCGACGCCAGCACCCCTACCTCCGGCGGAACTGCGCCGCCCTGCCCAGCGAAATGGTGGAGAGCGAACTGTTCGGCCACGAGCGCGGCGCGTTCACCGGCGCGGTACGCACCCACAAAGGAGCCTTCGAGGCAGCATCCCACGGCACCCTGTTCCTGGATGAGGTCGGGGACCTGTCCATCGATGTACAGGCGAAACTGCTCTCCGCCCTGGAAAACCGGGTCGTCACCCGTCTGGGATCCAACCAGGAGTTGACCGTAGACGTTCGGATCGTCGCGGCCACCAACCGCGACCTGGGCGCCATGGTGGCTGCCGGCGAGTACCGCCGGGATCTCCTCTTCCGCTTGCAGGCATTCGTGGTACGGGTGCCTCCTCTGAGAAACCGGCTCGACGACGTGCCGCTGCTGGTGGACTTTTTCCTCGACCAGGTCTGTGCCGAGTACGGCGTCAAGCGCAAAACCATCGCGCCCGAGGCGCTGACGCTGCTCCAGCGGTACCGGTGGCAGGAGAACAATGTCCGCGAACTGCAGATCGTGGTGAAACGGATGGTCATGCGGTGCAAGAACGATCGCATCGAGCCGTGCCACGTGACGCCGGACCTGCCACGGAGTGGCGCCGCCACGGCGGACTCCCCCACGGATGACCTGGTGAACGAGCCCGGCAGCTGGAAAGAGAAAAAACTCGCCGCCGAACGTTTGATCCTGCTCGCCACCCTCCAAAGGAACGACTGGCAACCGAGCCGGGTGGCCGCCGAGCTGGATCTGTTCGACCACGCCAGCGTCCTGAAACTCATGCGCAAGCACGGTCTGAAGCGCATTTCTTGATCTGTTCGTGTCCCGCTGGACACGCCGCCACGTGTCCAGTTAGACACATTGCCGCACTTCCAGGTGGTAACCGTTCTAAATGCTGACTAATTATCTAACTGTTATTAAACAACTTAAACATTTTCAACAGCACTGACGATCCCTGGCCACAGCCTTGCGGTATTGGGCAGCGACTGCGGTACCAAACAGCGCCCGTGGGCGCACAACGGAAGGAGCGAACAATGACCAGCAAGAATAAGAAGGTTTACTCCCGTCGCCAGATCCGATTCGCCGAGGCCGGGGTCATGTTCGTGCTGATACTGGGTGTGATCACCTTCATCGGGGTGAAGATCGTTTCCAACGGGACCGAGCAGATTCTGGAGCCGGACGCTGTGGTGGCAGCCGACCAACCGTCAGCCAGTATCGCGGATGTGATACAGCCCGGTGTCCTCGAGGTGGCGTTGATCAAGGAGCCGGTGCCAGCAACGAACGTGGAGCCCGAGGATCCTCCGGTCATCAGCTACGCCGAGGCCGAGGCCGCCTATTTCGAGGCGCGGTTCGCCGACGCGGCCGAGCTGTTCAGCTTGTACACGGATCAACACCCCAAGAATGCTTGGGGCCACTACATGCTGGGGCTCTCGTGCTGGAAGGACGGTTGCCCTGACGCGTCCGTGGACGCCTTCAACACCGCCCTGTCGTTGAAGCCGGATCACATCAAGTCGCTGGTCAATCTGGGCCGGGTCTATCTGGAAATGGACCGTCCCCAGGATGCCCTGCCGCTGCTGGAAGAGGCCGTTGCAATCGATTCCGAGTACGTCGACAGCTACCGGGTGCTCGGTCGGGTCTACCACAATCTCGACCAGACCGAGGCAGCCGTCACGGCTTACCGGAACGCCTTGCGACGGAACGAGAACGACGCCTGGTCCCTGAACAACCTCGGTCTGCTCCACATCCAGGCGCAGCGGTTCCCCATGGCGCTTCCCCCGCTGGCCAAGGCCGTGATGCTGCGGGACGACGTGGCCTGCTTCCAGAACAACCTCGGCATCGCCCTGGAGAACAGCGGGCAGTTTCAGGCCGCCGCCGACGCCTACATGAAAGCGCTGGACGCCCAAGACGATTACGCCAAGGCCGAGGTGAACCTGACGCGGGTTGCCGAACTGGAGAATGGCGCCGGCCTGGAGCCGTTCGATCTGGCCGCCACGGCAGAGCAGTTCACGGTCATCCCGCTGGCGCCCGTGGTCGAGGTCGCCGCGCCGGTCGCCAGCACGACTGCTCCCTTGACCCAGGCGAGCGAGTCAGAAGAGGCAATCGAAACAATCGAGACGAGCGAGACTGTCACCGCCAGCGACGAGGTCGCCAGCATGGCCGCGGCCTCCCCGGAGTCCCCGGACCAGAGTGACCAGCGGTAGCGATGACCAATCGAACCGCCCGCATCTGATCGGGAAGACAACCATAAAGAACTGCCGGAGACTCGGGTCTCCGGCGGTTCTCGTGCAGACACGTCGTTACCGACTCACAGTTGGACGGGAAAACCGCGCCCCGGAAACTTGCCACGTCTTCCTGTCAACAGCAAGCGTGAGAAACTAGTCGCCGGACTTCTTGGCGGTTTTTTTAATGGGTCTCTTGGACATTTTTTTTCTGACCTTCTTGGTGGATGCCTTGCTTGCATTATTCGCAGTCTCGACCACCGGCTGACGCGGCGCGTTGGTCATTCGCGTGCTCCCGTGTGCAGGAGAACCCTCACTGGCCCTCGCTGGCGCGCCGGTCTCGAAATGTTTGCCCTTACCGAGGGCCTGCACCACCCAGGTCCCCCCCGCCTTGTTGTCGCGAACGACATCCAGCAGGCCGTGGTGCATGGCATCCTCCAGCAGATCCCCGAAGGTGGAGTAGCCGTACTTCCCCTCGTTGAAATCCGGCTGTTTCCGTTTCATGGTGTCCTTGATCAACGAGGAGTAGAGCACCCCCTGCACTTCCTGTAGCAACCGCTGGGTGGTCACCAGCAAGAAATTGAACAGCTTCCGTTTCTCTCCCGGCACCTTGTCGATGGCCTGATCGAACCGGCCCACGGTTCCTTGATAGAGATCGTCGTAAAAAATGAACTCGTCGCAGTTGCTGACCAGCAACTTCGAGGTGGAGTTCTTGACGCCCACCCCGATGACCTGCTTGGCGTTTTCACGTAGCTTCGAGACCAGAGGTGAGAAATCGGAGTCGCCCGAGACGATGACGAAGGTGTCGAGATGCTGCTTGGAATAGCAGATATCCATGGCGTCCACCACGAGCCGGATGTCGGCGCTGTTCTTGCCGGTCATGTGGCGGGCCGGAATTTCTATCAACTCGATGCCGGCCTCGTGCAGCGGCGTCATGTACTCCTTGTGGTGACTCCAGTCGGCATACGCTCGCTTGACGATGATCTTGCCCTTCTCCAGCAACCGCTGCGTCACGAGCTGGATGTCGAAGCGCTGGTGGGCATCCCGCACGCCCAGGGCGATATTGTCGAAGTCGATATACAGCGCAATATTGGTGGCCTTAATCTGCGTCATGTCGGGGCTCCTTCGCGGCCGCGGTGATCGACGTGGTCCTGAATCCAGAAAGCATTGGCTCGTCAGATGTGGTATACCGTAGTATCGGATTTCATGCAAGTAGTGGCTCGATAACTGAGCGCTTTCCCCCAGCAGAGGAAGAAACGATGCCAGAGAATCTCGGTGGTCAAGACCTGGCCCGACTCGTCCAGCGTGTTTTTACTCCCGGCCCGGACGATGACGGGTTGGCCATCCTGGTCGACTTGCCCGATGAGAAACTTGCGGACAATCCCGACTGGCGAACTCGCCGGTTCATGGCCCACGAGTGGGCGCGCTTGTTACAGTCCGAGTCAGCCAGTTTGAATCTGGCGCGGATCTCTCTGGCCTGGTACCGCAATTGCGGCAGCAATAACGCCGATCTTCCCGCGGGATGCGTCGTCGATCCGGATCTGGAGACACCGGCTGACTGGGGCGACATCGCCGACCGGAACACGGTGGACTTCGCCGACCTGTTCCGCAGTCACAGCCTCATTCTGGCGCCCACCGAGCTCTCCACCACCGCGCCACTGAAGGTTGCGGCGCGGCAGTACCCGTTTCGAGCCGCCACCATGCCCGGCTTTCTCCCGTCGATGATCCCGGCGTTGAAGATCGACTACGGCGAGGTGAACCGGCGAGTCTCCCTGCTCCAGGCTCGCTGCAACGCCGCCGATTCCGCCAGCCTCGTTTTCCGTCTGGACGACGGCACCAGATATGAATTGAACCTGGACCTCAGGCACCGCACCGCTCACGCCTCGGGTGGGCTGTTTCCCAAGAACGGTGTGGCGGGTAATCTTCCCTCCGGAGAGGCGTACATCGTGCCTTACGAGGGAGAAATCGCGGGTGATCCAAGTCGATCGGCCGGTCAACTTCCGGTCCAGATCGACGACGAGATCGTCCTTTACGAGATCCGCGATAATCGCGCCTGCCAGATTCTCAGCACCGGGCCGATCAGCCAGCTGGAAGCAGGCCGTCTGATTGCCGAGCCGGCTTACGCCAACCTCGCCGAACTGGGGCTTGGCGTACTGGGTGACTTCGGCCTGAAACCGGCCGGCACCATTCTGCTGGATGAGAAACTGGGGTTACATATCGCCTTCGGCCGGAGTGATCATTTCGGCGGCAACGTGGGACCCGCCGACTTCAGCAGTCCGGAAAACGTCATCCACCTGGATCGAGTGTACATTCCAGAGACCCAGCCGCGTATCACGGTGGAAACGGTCCATTTCCACGGAACAGATGGTGAATCACTCCTGATGTCCGAAGGCAGGTATGTCGAGGTCTTCGACTAGGCAATGGCAGGAAAGTGGTTGCGCAAAAAACCGGGGACCTTCCCGAGTAACTCTCGCCCAAAGCTACCCGGGTCGGTTTCCCCGGTTTCTCGTTTTTTTCAGAGCGGCGAAGCCCCTTAAAGCCTCCGTATACCCCCAACCGACAAAAAATAAGATGCCTTTTACGAAAATTATACTTCGCCGCCCCGATGCCTCCCACTGCTGAATCCCAAAAGCGCTGTTGTTCTGAACCTGCACTCACCAGATAACAATGCAACACAACACCGTTTCGTTGCATGGAGAATGGTTTTTTTCTCACATTTCTTCCGTCAGAGACCGATAATGCAAATGATCTTCGAATAAATCTATTCAGTTCCGGTTGCAACCGATCCCGACCTGACGCATTATTAGAGAAGGTGCTGGAAACACCCCGACAACAAACCACTGGGTATCTATCCTGTCTCACCAGAAGGGAGGTGACTGGTTTGGTCCGTGATTTCGAACAATTCCTGCGTGACAGCAAACCGTCTCTTCCCGCCCGGAGTGTCCACCGGGCACATCTACGTACCGATCTCGAAGCCGCTCTGGCCCAGAAACGGCAACGCCCTCGCCGTGTCTGGCTCACCGGGAGCATCGCCTTGATCGTGCTGCTGTTCCTGGTGCACGGCGACAACCAGCTGGGAAGCGGAGACTTCAGCCTCCGCAACATGACATCTCCAGACGATTCCACCATGGTTTTTTCCCAGGATTACGCCAAGACCTCTTTCTCCGCCACCAATACGGAATCCAACCCGGAAGCCTTGAGAGAGGACTTCGAACAGATCTGGGCCCAGATGGCTGCCGGCATGGGTACCCTGTTGCAGGTTCAGGGCTATACCGTGTTCGGCTCCACGGTATTCACCGTCACCTACTCCTACGAGACACGGGGCGAGATCAGTACTGTTGGCAAGAGCCCGACCTATCCCGTCGATGAGTACCCATCCTGGGCCGAGGAGTTTTACCAAGTCGATACTCTGCTATACATTTACGACCAGATCGACGCCCATCAGGCCGCCTATCTCGGCACCGAAGGTCGCTTCATCGATGGCGTCCCGGTTCTTTTCGAACGCTGGGCCGTGAATCTGCCGGAATTCGGCCAGGTCATTTCCTGGACCGGAAAACCGTATCACTGATCGTGGATTACGTCGGCCACATCTTCCGCCCCCCCAGCGAAGCCAGGAGTTTGTTGCTCCAGGTCACCATCGGCTGCAGTCACAACCGCTGTGCCTACTGTGCCATGTATCGCCTACCCGAACAGCGATTCCGGGCCAAAAGCTGGAAGGTCATCGACCACGACATCGACGAGGCCGCTAGCTCCATGGCCGCCGGGCAATCGATCCAGCGAGTCTTTCTCTGTGATGGCGACGCGCTGATCCTCTCCACCAGGAAGCTGGAACGAATCCTCACCACCTTGCGCGACAAGATCCCCTCCGTCCGCCGAGTGGGGATCTACGGCGACGCGCGCTCCATCCTGCGCAAAACGGAAGACGAGTTGAGCCGGCTGCGTGAGCTGGGACTGGGCATCGTCTATCACGGTGTGGAAAGTGGTGACCCGGTGGTCCTCTCCCGGATCAACAAGGGATCCAGTGCCGAGGAAACGGTGGCGTCGGCGCTCCGCCTCCGTGCCGCCGGTATCCGGCATTCAGTCATCATCATGCTCGGGCTCGGCGGCACTGAACGCTCCCGGCTCCATGCCGAGGCCACTGCCAACCTGCTCTCGGAAATGGATCCACCCTACGTTGGAGCGTTGACCACGATGCTCATCCCCGGAACGGCGCTGCACGACGAAGCGAGCCAGGGGCGATTCGACCTGCCGGATCGGTGGGGTATGCTGGCCGAACTGGAAACCATCATCACCGGGAGCCGTTTCACACGGTGTCGTTTTCACGCCAATCACGCCAGCAATTATCTGCCGCTCAGTCTCAACCTGCCAACTGATCGGGAGCGGGCATTGACCTTGTTACGAGAGGTCATTCGCACTCGCGAAAACTCCCGGTTGACCCCGGAATACCTCCGCGGCCTGTGAAAATTGCCTGTCTGGCGTGTCCGTGAATCCAGAGTGGATGCCGTGGGCGAGCCGTGGGCGGAGCTTGACAAGGGAGGGGGTCATGACGGATCTTTTATGGTTCGTTGCTGCTGAGACAATCGCGAATCCACTGGCGTGACGGTTCTCCCACCAGCGCCAGTCGAGTAAGGAGTTTTGAACGTGGACTGGTATGAGCTGAACAAAACCCGTGTGGTTGACCTGCGCGAATTGATGAAAGAGCATCTCCCTGCAGTGACCGGCATCACCCAGATGAAAAAGGAAGAACTGGTTAACCTGCTGGCCGAGAAGCTGGAGATAGTACGCCCGACCAAGAAAGTGGTCGGCATCGACAAGGCGTCCATCAAGGTGAAGATCCGGGAGCTGAAGGTGTTGCGCCAGACGGCCCTGGACTCTCAAGACCACGACACGCTCAAGAAGCGGCGCCGCGCCATCCACCGCCTGAAGCGGAAGATGCGCCGGGCGGCATCACTTGCCTAGATGAAGGTCGACGCTCGCGTGGCCATCCGTTTTCATCGGTTTCAAGTAACCGGCTTTCTGCTTCTGGCAGGGCCGGTTCTTTTGGGTCTCTGGACCGTGGTTTTTGCCGAACAGCCCCCTGAAACGACACGAGCGCAAATAGACAGTGTCGGTTTCGCCACCAACGCCACGGACTTCGCCAACGTGCTCGCCGCGTGTGAAGAACTGGAGGGTAACGCGGTCCGGGAACGGCGGCAGGCGCTCGGTCTGACCGATGGGCAACCGTGGGTGGCGGCCGTGGTACCACACGACGACTACCTCTATGCAGGCAGAGTGTATCTGCACGTTTTGCCAGGATTACGGGCCAAACAGTGGCTGCTGTTCGGGGTCTGCCACGCCTGCCGGCGGAACGGGTTACGGGACCGCCTCATCTTCGACAGTGCCGCCACCTGGCAGGTGGCCGGCCGGCAACTGCCGGTGGACCGCGAGTTGCGCGCGGAGCTACTGGCTGGTCTGTCTCCTGCCGCTGCCACCGTCGAGAATGAACGTTTCGCCGCCGAGCACTCCCTCGAGGCGTTGCTGCCATGGCTGCAGAACGAGCAGCCGGAGGCGCGCTTCGTCCCGATCCTGGTGCCCGGCATGGAGCTGCCCCGGCTCGAGGAACTGGCAGGTCAGCTGGCCGAGGCCCTCGCCGGCATCTGTCGCAACCGCGGCTGGACCCCCGGCCGTGATCTCGGAATACTCATCTCCGCCGACGCCGTGCATTACGGCTGTGAGGGATGGGGGCCAGGGGGCGGCTACGCCGAATTCGGTTGCGACGCCGTGGGACATGCCGCGGCGCGAGCCCAGGACATCACCCTCGCCCAGGCCACCCTCGCCGGGAGAGTGACCCTCTCCAGCCTGGAGCGGTTCTGCGAGCTGGTCTGGAATCCCGGGCATCCTGAGTATCCCGAATATCCGTACCGGATCACCTGGTGCGGTCTGTACTCCATCCCGTTCGGGCTGGCCACCGCGCTGCGACTACAAACGGCATTGGGCCTCCCGCCACTGAGGGGACATCTACTCAGGTACGGTGACAGTGTGAGTGACGGAATCCTGCCGGTGGAATCGACTCGACTCGGCGTCACCGCCCCCGCCAACCTGCGCCACTGGGTGGGCTATGCGGCCCTGGGGTATGTCCCCGGGAATTCCCGGCTGGATTGAGTAAGGCGGAACTTCTCGGTTCCCGGCTGGTTGATGCGGGCGGGAGCTGAAGATGCAAACACAACGAATCGTTTTCTACACGCTGTTCTGGTTGGCCTGGTTGATACCGGGCGTTGGTTTCGCTGATCCTCCCCTCTGCAGTGACACCATCACCACCGAAATCATCGGCAGCAGTCTTTTCATCCATCACTACGGCGCCGAGTACAACTGCTGCCCCGAATTCGAGTTCACCTGCAGTGACCGGGCGGACAGTCTGTTCGTTCGCTTGACGGAAGTCTCGGCGACCTGCGATTGCACCTGCTGCCAGAACCTCACCACCGAAATTTCAGTGCCACCCGGCGACTATCACCTCGTGTACAGCTGGTTTGATCACTCTGATGGCTGGCGGGACTGGACCCAATCGGTGCGTATACCCGACAACGGGCAAAACG
>JBDRBC010000005.1:0-4572 GCA_043823125.1 bacterium
CCGGCACCTTGTCGGTACCCCCCACCCGGCTCGTGGTGGGGGTAATCGTCGCGCTGGAGAAGCTGTCCGTCGAGACGCGGCCGTTGACCCTGGTCTGGGCCAGGGCCGCGGGGGAGGAACAGTTTCAGCAGTACGTGGCCGAATTGCGGGAGATCGTGCCGGGGCTTTGATCGAAAGCGAACCCCGGATTGCTCCGGATCACCGCACGTGCATTTCCAGATCCATCGACTGATGCGAATCGTCACCGGCACCGTTTTCGGGATCCTGCCACCAGCAGATCAACCCGGTCTCGAAGCGATCGAGCAACATGCGGTCCTTATGGGGCACCACCCGGATGGTGAATCCGCGCTGTCCCGAGCGTCGGCACGGAATCTCACCGCGATACTGGGCGTCGCCGTCCTTGGCGTCGCCCTGGTCGATCATGGTGGTAGTCTCGCCCTGCGTGATCTTGCCGGACGGGTCGAGTAGACCGTGATAGATCTCCACGAGCACATCCGAAGTGGTGAGGTGACCCAGGTGTACGGTGGCGCTCACCGGCAACCGGGAGCCCATGGGATGGGCCTCCTTTATCTCGATCTCCACGTTGGAGATGGAAACCTCATGCCAGTAATCGGCCACGAAACGACGCCAATCCGCCAGCTCGCAAGCGCCCTGCCATTTGCTGGCAGCCAGCCGCTGGGAATTGCGCAGGCACGGGATGTAGAATCGTTTGGTGTATTCCTCCACCATGCGGTTGGTGTTGAAGTTGGCGTTCACGGTGCGCATGGAGTTCTTCATGATGGCGGTCCACTCGCGCGGCACGTCGTCGCTGCTCCGATCGTAGAACAACGGAACGATCTCGGCTTCCAGCAGGTCGTAGAGGGCGGTGCTCTCCACCTCGTCCTGGTAAGCGTGGTCCTCGTAATCCTCGCCGGCGCCGATGGCCCAGCCGTTGTCGCCGCGGTACCCCTCGCACCACCAGCCGTCCAGCACGGACAGATTGATGCCGCCATTGACCGGCACCTTCATGCCGGAGGTGCCGCTGGCTTCCAGCGGGCGACGCGGATTGTTCAACCAGATGTCGACCCCCTGCACCAGATAACGCGCCACCTCGATGTTGTAGTTCTCGATGAAGACGATCCGGTGCCGGAACTCGTCCCGCTGCGCCATATGCACGAGCTGACGGATGATCTCCTTGCCCGGATGGTCCTTGGGATGGGCCTTGCCGGCGAAGATGAGCTGCACCGGCTTGTCGGGATCGTTGAGAATCCGGGTCAGCCGTTCCGGATCGCGCAGCAGGAGCACGGCCCGCTTGTAGGTGGCGAAGCGGCGGGCGAAGCCGATGGTCAACGCCTCGGGATCGAGTACTTCCGATGCCTGCTTGATCCAGGAGCGATTGGCGCCGCGCCGCTGGAGCTGGGACCGCAGGCGACGGCGGACGAAGCCGACCAGCCGCTCCCGCATCCGTTCGTGACTGCGCCACAGTTCGGCGTCGGGAATGTGTGAGACCCGTTCCCAGACCGTCTGGTTGGTGGGCTCGTCGTACCAGCGAGGGCCGAGGTACCTTTGATAGAGTCGGGCGATCTCGGAACAGGCCCAGCTGCGGGTGTGCACCCCGTTGGTCACGTGGGAGATGGGAATCTCCTCTTCCGGCACGCCCGGCCAGATCCGCTTCCACATACGCCGTGACACCTTGCCGTGCAGTTCGCTCACCCCGTTGGAGAACTGGGCCAACCGTAAAGCGAGCACCGTCATGCAGAACGGTTCGGCGCTGTTGGCGGGATTCTGACGGCCGAGTCCCAGCACGTATTCCATGTCCACGCCGAGGGCGTCGACAATGGGGCGCAGGTACTTGGCAGCCATCTCGTTGGGGAAGGCGTCGTTGCCGGCCGGCACCGGGGTGTGGGTGGTGAACACGTTGCTCGCCCGCACCATCTCGAACGCCACGTGGAACGGTAGCTCCTGCTGGGCCATGAGCAACCGGATTCGTTCGAGGGCCAGGAACGCCGAGTGCCCCTCGTTGAGATGACACACGGCCGGTTCGATGCCGAGTTTTTCCAGGGCGGTCATGCCGCCGATACCGAGCAGGATCTCTTGCCGGATCCGCATCTCCTGATCGCCCCCGTACAGCTTGCTGGTCAGCTCGCGATCCTCGAGGCGATTGGCGGCCAGATTCGTGTCGAGCAGGAAGAGGGGGTTGCGGCCCACGTTCATCTTCCAGATCTGCGCCTGGATGGTATGGTCGGGGAACTCCACCTCGATGAGTAACGGCCTACCGTCGCCGTCCAGCATCGGGTTGAGGGACATGTTGTAGAAGTCGTTGACCGCGTATTCCTCTTGCTGCCAGCCGTCGTGGTTCAGGTATTGCCGGAAATAGCCGTACTGATAGGCCAGCCCGACCCCCACCAGCGGCAGGCCGAGATCCGTGGCCGACTTGAGATGATCGCCGGCCAGGATGCCGAGGCCGCCCGAGTAGAGCGGCAACGATTCGTGCAGACCGAACTCGGCGGAGAAGTAGGCGATGACCTTGTCCTTGGCGTCACCGTGTTCGATGTCGAACCAGGTCTCCATTTCCAGATACCGTTTCAGTTCCACCTGCACCCGTTCCAGGTGGGCCAGGAATGCGGTGTCGCGCATGAGGCTGTCGACCCGTTCGGCGGAGAGACTCCCGAGGACCGCAATGGGATTGTGCTGGTACTTGTCCCACAGGTCGGGATCGACCCGGCGCAGCAAGTTGATCGCTTCGGTATCCCAGGTCCACCAGATGTTGCGCGCGATGTCCAGCAGCGGCTGCAACTTGCCGGGCAAACTGGGCGTGACGATGAATTTCTTGATCGAGGGCATCGGTGTCTCTCCTGATCGCAAGGGAGGAGTCGGCAATTCCATTGCTTATATCGGTATTGCCAACTCCCGGTAAAGAACAGAATCACAACGGCTTCATGACGCCGCGCGACGGCCGGTACCGGGCAACAGGCCTTTCACGCACGGTCTCCGGCACATTAATCCACGTTTTTCAGGCCGCAACCTGCTATGTTGTATCAGAAGAGACGGGGCGCCACCACCCGTGGCTTGCGATCGAGAGTATGCCCCTCCAGACGCAGCAACTGGGCTTTCAAGGTCATTCCGCCGCCGAAACCCACCAACCGGCCGTCGGCGCCGATGAGCCGGTGGCACGGTACCACGATGACCAGCGGATTCTGCCCGGCTGCTTGCCCGGCGGCGCGGGCAGCCTTGGGGTAGCCGGCCTCGCGAGCGATACGTCGATACGAGCGGAGTTTCCCGTATGGGATCTCGCTCAGTCGTCTCCAGATGGCCAGCTGAAAGGTGGATCCACGCAAATCGAGCTGGATGTCGAACCGGGTGCGACGACCGCAGAAGTACTCGCCGAGCTGGGTCGCCAGGGGCGTGAAGAAGTCGGCGTTCTGATTCAGTTCGGTCTCGGCTCCCCACTGGCGGGCCAGCGCCTGGATACAGGTGGAATACTCGTAATTCTCGCGCAGAAAACCGAGACGCAACAGACCCTTCTCGCTCGCCGCGGCCAGCAGCGGACCCACAACCGTCAGTAGCAGTGTGTGTTGAACGAGCATATTCCAATCCAGGATCTTCCCCCGGCTCCCGGCCGGATTCTAGCAGATCGGGTGGGGGGATGGAAAGTGATTCGAGCAGCGTGAACCGAGCAGATTATCCGGAATATTCGGAGCTGGAACCCGCGCTGGATCCTGAACAGGCCGTGACCTACCCCGCCTGGTCGCTGGGAAATGTGCTCGATGTTCGCTCACGCGAAAACTACCGGGCTGGACACCTGGCGCCAGCGGTGTCCATCCCGGTCACGCCTGCTGACGATCCGGCGGAGCGGTTACCGGCCATCTTCCTCCCGCCGCGGCAAGAACCGTTACTGGTGGCCGCGGCCTCGAGCGAGCGATTGCGGACAGTCTGCGAGTTCTTGCACGATCGAGGCCGGGCGGAACTGAACGGCGTGGTCCTGGACGCAGCGGCGCTGGCCGCCCTGCCGCCCGAGATGGTGGCAACTGGAGCGAACCGCCGCCACCTGTGGCGACCGCCGGTCTTCCTGCAGCAATATGCCGGTCTGCTGCCGCCACCGGTGGTGGGTCGGATTCTCGATTGTGGGGCCGGCAGTTGCCGCGCCGCCGTCTGGTTGGCCGAGCAGGGGTATCGGGTTACGGCCGTGGATCGTCTCGACGATGCGTTGGCCCTGGGGCGCCGCCTGGCGGCGGATCGGTCCGTTCAGTGCGACTTCCTGACCCGCGATCTGGGTGATCCGGACCAGGTTCCCTCCGGTCCCTGGTCCGTCGTACTGGCCTTCCGCTATCTGGAGCGTTCGTTGCTGCAACGGTTGCCGGAGCTGTTGTTACCCGGTGGTCTGGTGCTGGTCTGTACCTTCCGCCAACCAATCGGTGAGACAAGAACCGATCCCCGTCGTCACCTCCTGAAACCGGGTGAGTTGCTGCAACTGGTTTCCCCCGGTCCGTTCGAGATCCTGGTCCACGAGCACGATTGGTTCGAGGAGAACCGGCCCATGTCCGGAATCGTGGCCCGGCTGGTGGGATGAAACCTCTCCAGCCGAGCCGGATC
>JBDRBC010000006.1:0-5546 GCA_043823125.1 bacterium
ATGGTGAAATCGACGTTGCCGCCCAGGGCGCCGGCCGGGATGACCAGATTGTCGTTGCCGGAAGTCACCGTGCCGCCAGTGGCGCCCACCGTGGTAGTGGTGGGAGTTGGAGGGGTTGTCGTGTCGTCGTCACTGCCACAGGCGCTGATGAGCGCGACCATGGCCAGCAGAGCAATCCAAAGCAATCCTTGAGACCGTCGCGTTGTTTACCCCCTGATTCAATCATTTCCTATAAATTCGGTGGGCATACAGTCGTGATTAACTGTACCGCGAAGTCTCAAAACTGGTCAGAGCGACGTTCTCCTGTCAACTGGATTTTCGCCTCTGGATATGCCGCCACTGGTCAACATCGAAGTCGAGAAGAGTCCCTGCCCGGGAACGTTCCTTGCCATCCACCCCCCGCGATGACAGTCTGCCGTCATGGCTATCCAGCGCCGGCAATCCAACCTGATGCTGCTCCTGGCCGCCGCCATCTGGGGCTTCGCCTTCGTGGCCCAACGCGCCGGCATGGAACACATCGGCCCGTTCACCTTCAACGCCATCCGTTTCGCGCTGGGGAGCGCCGTGCTGGTGCCGTTCATCCTGTGGCGCGGCAGGCAGGGGACCGGGGCGGCCGCGGCGGGACAGTCCCAACCACTCCCCCGACGAACAGTGCTGATGGGCGCCGCCCTGGCCGGGTTGGTGCTCTGCCTCGGTTCTTCCCTGCAGCAGATCGGCATCGTGACCACCACCGCCGGCAAGGCCGGGTTCATCACCGGGCTCTACGTGGTCATCGTGCCGTTGCTGGGCCTCCTGCGCGGGCAGCACGCCAGCCGCACCACCTGGATCGGCGCCGTCCTGGCGGCGGCCGGTCTCTACCTGCTGAGCATCAAGGGGGCGTTCGGTATCTCGCACGGGGATCTGCTGGTGTTTTTCGGCGCCTTCTTCTGGGCCGGGCACGTGCACATCATCGGCTGGCTGTCTCCGCGAAGTGATCCGTTCCAGCTCGCCTGCCTGCAGTTCGCCGTGGTGTCGTTGCTGAGCGCGGTGGCGGCCCTGTTGACCGAGAGCTTCGATCTTGCATCCATCCAGGCGGCCGGGCTACCGATCCTCTACGCCGGGGCCATGTCGGTGGGTGTCGCGTTCACGCTGCAGGTGGTGGCGCAGCGGACGGCGCGGCCCGACCACACCGCCATCATTCTCAGCCTGGAGGCTGCGTTCGCCGTGCTGGGCGGTTGGCTCATTCTGTCCGAATCGCTGTCGGTGCGGGCCGGTGTCGGGTGCGTTCTCATGCTGACGGGGATGATCTGGTCGCAGCTGGGATCGGCCGACGGCGAGGAAGACGGTTCACGACGATCGTGAACCTCGGCCGGGCTAGAAGTGGAACCCGAGCAAGTTGTACTGCCAGAAGAATAGCCAGAAGAACGGTTGCACCACCATCAATCCGACGTAGAGCCCCAGGCCGGCGACGGACCCCCGCGGGTCGGCCCAGAGCGCCACCAGGCCGGCTGGCAGCAGCAGACTGACGAGCCGGCTCAGCAGAGGCAGGCAAAACAAGAGGTACAGGAGCGGACCGGGCGTCAGGTCGTAGACGCCGTGGGAATGTACCAACCAGGCGAGTCCCGCCAGGAAGAGCAGATCGAGGGCGGCGACTGTTCCGGCCAGCCTCCGCGCCACCCGGGGCAGCCGGGAACCGCGGATCCGCAATCCCCAGCGAATGAACCAGTACAGACCGTACCCCAGCACCGCCATAGCCACCAGACTCGCCAGCCCCAGACTCAAGCGATGCAAGCCCGGCAACTCGTACCAGGCCAATCTGTCGAGGACGAGGACACCGAGGGCCAGCTGGGTCACGTCTCCCGAATCGTTCGTGAGAAACCGGGCGAGTTCGGTGCGGTACGGTCGAATATCGGGGCCGGTGGCCAGATCATCCGGGTGGCGACGATAGACGAACTCCTCCACTGATTGCCACTGGCTGATATCGATATACCGGATGTCGGGAGACTCCAGACGGATATCCCCGCCGGCCTGTTCAGCGACCTGCACCACGCGGATGTCGCCCAGGAATCCTTGCAGTTTTTCGATGGTCCGGTGTCCGTACGAGTCGAGCCGGTACCGGCCGGCCACCGAGGCGGCGCCACGTTGTGGTTCACCGGCCGCTGGCGGTTCGTCTCGAGACAGTGCGGTCGGCAACCCTTGCCTCGGCGCCGTGGCCGGCTGCTCGGCCAGCAGCCACTCGAGAATGCCGGAGTTCAGCTGGTGCGACTGGCCGTTGTTGACCACGAACAGGCCGAAACCATCGTCCGGTGACAGGTAGAGCAGCACCGCCGTGCCGGGCGCGTTGCCGCACTGCCACAACCCACGTCGGCCGCCGAGGAACGTCTCGGCGAAACCGAGGGTGTAGCCGGGCAACTCCGGATGATGTCGGAAGCCGGGTTCTTGCATACGCCGAGCGGTGGCGGCAGCCATGACCCGTACCCCGTCGAGCTCACCGTCGGCCAAGTGCATGCGCAGGAATCTCGCCATGTCCGCCGCCGTGCTGACGAAGGCGTCGGCCGGATACGGGTTGTAATACCCACCCCCGTCCAGGGCGTGGTAGGCACCATCCCGATACTCGTACCCGCGAGCCAGGTCCGGATGCGAGAGCAGCTCGGGCTCGAAACCACTGGCCTCCATCCCGAGGGGATCGAGGAGATTCGCGCGCACGTAGCTGGCGAAGTCGAGGTCGGTGACCTCTTCCACCAGAAAACCAGCCAGGGCCACACCGTGATCAGTGTAGAGGATCTGCTCGCCGGGTGGATGGATCCGGGCCGGCATCCGTCTCGCCAGATAGTCGCCCAGCGCTGGACGATCGGCCCCCTCGGCCGTTTTACTCCCCGCGAGCCGCAGGTCGAAGCCGTCCGTGTGGGTCAACAAATGCGCCAGGGTGATGTGTGCCCCGTACTTCTGCGGCACCCGGAAGCGCTGGAGATACTCGTTGATATCCTCTTCCAGCGCCAGGCCACCCCACTCCACCTGCTGCATCACGGCGGTGGCGGTGACGACCATGGAAACCGAGGCCACGGGAAAACGGGTCGAGACCGGATGGACAGCCAGCTCCCGTTCCAGGTCCGCCAGGCCGAACCCCTGGAGCATCCACATGCGCCCGTCACGGACGACGGCGAGCGCCACTCCGGGCACGTGCAGGGCTTCGAGCTGCGGTTCGAGGTAGTTCTCGAGGAGTTGCGCTGCATACTCGCGGGGACCCAGATTCTCCGGCGCCTGGGCCCGGCAAACCCCTGCTCCCGTACCCAACATGCCGATCAAACCGATCAGGCCGATCAAACCGATCAAACCGACCATCACGTCACCAAGGGTAACCGCGTCGATTCGCCACGATCCTGTACGCCAGTGGAGAGTCATGCCGGTAATCGACCTGCGTCCGGTTGAAACTCGAAAGGATGATCCGGAAGGATACCGCAACCGTTGAACCGATCAAACCCGATTCAACAAGAGAATCGCCCCGGTCCACCGGGGCGATTCCAGATCCCGCAGTGACCGCGACGGTCAGATCACGATTCGCCCAGGTAGTCCACCTTGGTGGCGAAGAAGGTCATCTCTTGCAGGTCGCCCTCGGTGGCGGTCTCGACCTTGACGGGAGCCTTGCAGCTACCGGCCTGCTCGCCCTCTTTCGGTTCCGCCTTGCCCGCCGCGGCGGCATCGCCGCAGTAGTCCTTGAATTTGGCCAGGACGTAACCGGTCAAGCGCACGCGGGTACCTGACTTGTCCGTATCGAACTTGAAGGCGTCGTCCTTGGCGCGCACCAGGGAGAACAGCTGGCCTTCCTCGTATTCACCGTCAGCGATCCACATCTTGCAGCCGCTCTTGCAGGCGCCGATGATGGTGGCCTCGACGCAGAACTCCACCCCATCCAGCTCTTTCACCTGATCGGCCATCATCTCGACGGTCAGTACGGTTGCAGTTTCCTGTTCGGCTTGGGCTTTTGTCGTCTCTGGCTCGACCTTCTGGTCGTTACCGAAACAGAGAGACGTCGCCAGGCAAGCGACCAGCATACAAGTGATCAATATCAGAGACTTCCGCATGATTACCCTCTCCTTGCTCCATTGAAATCAAAACCGGATTTTACGGCGTATACGAAAATACATGTAGATGCCGGTGATTGCAAGTATCACGAAAACAAAACTGATCGCATCATAGAAGTAGCGCCCCCACGAGCCGAGGATGTCCCCGGTGTGAAAATCGTAGATGAGCCACATGACCGGAACATTGTGCGCCTCCTCCGGAAACAAGTCTGCGAGGCCCTGGGCCTGGCGCACCTGATCCAGCCGTTCCTGATACTTGCCGGGCAGGATGGAGGTCATGACGCGGGCCGTCTCCATCCAGTCGAAGTCGTGACGGTGGTTCAGCAGGAATCCGGTGATGCTGATGAACAACATGTGCAGACAGACGAAAACGCTGACGATCTTCGAGTACCCGAAGGAGTAGATGTGGAATTTCCGCCAGGTCTTCATGGTCGGCCGTCTCGTTGAGGCGGTTGGTTCGAGAATAAGAACCGGAAATATAGGAGATCCAGCGGGAATAATCCATCGACGACACGGCTCGGGTCAAATGTTGGCGGACAGCTTCACCGCAGTGGTTCTGGCGGCGCTGTCACGCTTGAACTCCACCGTGACCGTCTCCCCCGGCTCGAGCTGCTCCAGCCGTTTCATCAATTCGTCGTTGGTGGCTACCGCCTGGCCCGCGATGCCGGTGATGAGATCGCCGAGTACGATGTTCCCGTCCCGGGTCCGGTAGGTTCCCCGCAGGCCGGCCAGCTCGGCGCCGCTGCCAGGGGCGATGCTCCGGACAAGCACGCCTTGCAGTCCGAGCCGGCGCGCCACGCTGTCGTCGAAGAGCTGCACGCCGATGACCGGCCTGATGACCCGCCCGTGCTCGATGAGCTGGGGCACCACCCGGTTGACGATGTCCACCGGCACCGCGAAACCGATGCCGGCGCTTTCGCCCGAACGGCTGGCGATCTGGGTGTTCACCCCGATCAGCCGGCCGGCGCTGTCCAGCAGCGGCCCGCCCGAGTTCCCCGGATTGATGGCGGCATCGGTCTGGATCACCCCGTCGATGGTGCGATCGTTGAAGGCGTTGATGGTGCGACCGAGGGCGCTCACCACCCCGGTGGTCAGGGTGTAATCCAGGCCGAACGGATTGCCGATGGCGAAGACCGTCTGCCCCACCAGCAGATCGCTCGAGCTCCCGATGTCGATGGGCTGCAGGTCGCCCGAATCCGGCGTGATCCGCAACACCGCCAGATCCTTCGACGGGTCGGCGCCGACGAGCTCGGCCTTCCAGGTGGAGTGGTCGGCAAGGGTGACCTCAACGGCGCTGGCGTCCCGGATCACGTGGAAGTTCGTCACCACGTGGCCGTCCTCGTCCCAGATGAAACCGGATCCGGTCCCGGCCGGCACCTCGAAGACGTTGAACCCGAAGAAGTCTCGCCGGTGGGCGATGCTCGTGATGAAGGTCACCGAGGCGTTGGCCCGCTCGAACAGGTCGATGACCGCCAGCTCGTCCGC
>JBDRBC010000007.1:0-6733 GCA_043823125.1 bacterium
AGCCGCGCCTGGCTGATGATGAACCGTTGCTGATCGAACGGATCATCCAGTTCGCCAAGCAGTTCGGCCGGTACGGCTACCGTCGGATCACTGCGCTGCTGAAAGCAGAAGGCTGGCATGTAAACCACAAGCGAGTCGAGCGGATCTGGCGACAGGAAGGGCTGAAGGTTCCACGAAAACAGCCCAAACGAGGCCGTCTGTGGTTGAACGACGGGTCGTGTGTCCGTCTGCGAACAGAGCACAAGAACCACGTGTGGACCTACGACTTCGTTCACGAACGGACACACGATGGCAGGGCGATCAGGCTACTGACGGTTGTCGACGAGCACACAAGTGAGTGTCTGGCCATCGAGGTTCAGAGGAAGTTGAATCACCGGGATGTGCTGCGTGTCTTGTCCCGCCTGTTCGTCAAGCACGGACCTCCGGAACACATCCGCAGTGACAACGGTAGCGAGTTCACTGCCGAAGCGGTCAGGGAATGGCTAAAGAAGCTTGAAGTCAGGACACTGTTCATCGAACCCGGAAGTCCATGGGAGAATGGATACATCGAGAGCTTCATTGGCAAGCTCAGGGATGAGCTACTGAACCGAGAAATCTTCTACACGCTGTGGGAGGCAAAGGTTCTGGTAGCTCGCTGGCACAGGGAGTACAATCAGGTCCGTCCGCATAGCTCTCTGGGATACAGACCGCCGGCACCGGAGGCGATAATGACGCTTCCTTTAGCTGCGGCAGTCTAACTCTGGGAGTGGTACAAAGTCTGGGGGCAGGTCGACGAGAGTTACCCGGAGCGGGACGCCGGGGTTTACGCTGAATCGGCATGAGTGCACGAACCATGCGGGCTAACTCTGAGAGTAGCCGTCACGATGTAGGCCAGAAAGATCCCAATTCTTGGGGCCTTTATGACATGCATGGGAATGTCTGGGAGTGGGTCTGGGACGGTTACCGCGACGACTATCAGAATTTACCGTCAGAGGATCCAGTGTACGACGTGGGGCCTGGCGTCGACCGGGCGTACCGCGGCGGACGCTGGCTCAACATCGCCGGGGACTGCCGCTCCGCGCACCGAGCCTACGGCTCCCCGGGCGGCACCGGATTTAAGGGCTTCCGGCCCGCGAGGTCGGCCAACTGATGGTGCGAAGCGCTGGAGGTTCTCGAAGGGAATCTGGCGCCTCGATACCGGTGGGACCGCGCCGGGTACCCGGGTGGGGTGTCCTTGGGAATCGACACCCGGGGCCCGTGTATCATTGCCGGTGAAATTGCCTGGACTTGGAATCCGCATTGGAGCATATCATGGAGATCCTGTAGGATCGGGGGGGATAGGGCCCTGTCCTCACTGATTGAGTGGATCGCAGATCCCATATGACCAGCAGGAGACCAGCACATGAAACATTTGATATTCCTAGTATTGTGCAGCCTCGCGACCGTTTCAATTTCGGTTGCCGAGGATATAGACCTGCCAGATGACACCACATTTAGCGACAATCTCGATGACAGGGGCCGGATCATGGTTGAGGATGTGATCCCCGAGCAGCAATCCTCGCATCATGCAAGCCGCCTCGGTTCCAATCAAGCTTGGCCCACGACTTCCCTTATCGCACCTCTTCTCATCACGGGGCCACCCTCCGAACGGATCGACATCATCTTTTATCCCGGTTATCAGTACGAAGTCTTTGGTGCGGGATCTGGTTATGCAGATACCGTTGACATTTTCCTGCAAGAGTTTCTCGACTTTCCCCAGGTTGCCGAGAATCTACATCGAATTAACTTTTACCGGATCGATGAAGGAGCTCCTGAAGGTACCTGCTGGATCTATTCGCAGAATCCGCTCTGTGACAAAGAGGTGGTTCTCGCCCACGTGACCTCGCTCTTTCCTGAGTGGAGCCTCGATGGAGATGACCAGATCGTCATACTTTTTAACGAGAACTACCCGGTAGTCCGGTATGCCAGGGCGAACAGTGCCTGGAACATGATCTTCAATCCAGGCTTCGCCCCGCACGTGGTCATCCATGAGTTTGGCCACTCCTTCGCAAAGCTGGGCGATGAGTATGATGGCGATTTCGAACAACCCTTGGACACTCCACCTTATGCAAATGTTGCAAGTCTTGCCCCTGGGTACTCATGCGTGGACAAGTGGGGCCATCTGATGCACTTGCCCGAAGTCGGGTGCTTCCAAAATGCGAATGGGATAAACTGGTATCGCTCGACGGATGACATGTGTGTGATGCGCCGCACCTACAAGTTGGAGTGGTGCCCCATCTGCAGCGAGACTGTTCAGGCGCGCTTCGATCTATTTGTCCCGAACTACCTGTCCTGGTTCACCGTCGAGCAAGATCACGATCTGGTCTTAATCGCGTGGCGGGTCGAAGAAGATCAAGCGATTGACACATTCCGGTTAACCGCCTGCGCTGGTGGATCTGCTAGGGACGTCGAATTCATACAATCTGCACCCGGCCAATTTTCCGCCCAGGACAAGACTCGCTTCTCTTTTTCCGACCAAGAGTTGATCTACCAGCTTCACTACCGGGGCGAGCCGGGACCTTGGCAACTGCTCGCGAGTGATAGAATCACAGTTGAGGTACCTCCACTGAACACAGGCATAGACAGGATCTACCCCAACCCTTTCAACCCTGCGACCACAATCTTTTATACGATCCCGCTCCCTGGTCCTGTCACGCTCTCTATCTATGACGTTGGTGGTCGTTTGGTGAAGACCTTGGTCGATGCTCCAATGAGTGTGGGGGCTCAACAAGAGACGTGGCATGGAGATGACCAAAACGGCAATCGAGTAGCCTCTGGCACTTACTTTCTTTGCCTGGAAACCGACCAGCGCGTGAGCACGCGAAAAGTGGTCCTGGCCAAGTAGTGGCCTATACCGAGTAGTGGTGTTTGTCCCATACCCAATTCTGGGTAGTGTCTGCGATGGTTGGGCTGGGTCTATTCTGACGTAATCCAGGATCATTTCACCATGACCAGCTTCAACACCTCCACCCGAGCCGCCGTCGAGAGTCGAGCGAAGTAAACTCCCGCAGGCACGGTCCGTCCCCGCGTGTTCTGACCATTCCAGATCGCCACATGCTCACCGGCCGTCTGGTCATCTCTCACGAGGATTGCAATCAGCCGTCCCGTCGCATCGAAGACATCGAGGCGCACCGGTCCGGTATCAGGCAACTCGTACACGATTCGTGTCTCGGGATTGAAGGGATTCGGATAAGCACGCAAGCCCAGTCGAGTGGGAGAGGGGATGTCCAGATCGTTTTCGGCAGGAGGTGCCGAATTGGCCAATTCGTTCTCCAGCGACATGGAATCCTCGTAGGTTCCGTTCAGGTCCGCATCGAGATAAAGTCTGACCGACCAGATCTCGCCAGCAAACTGCCGACACGATACCAGGTGACCTGCATCCGCAGGAATTTCCACCGCCTGGTGCTGGAAATGGTGGTTGCCCGTCTGGCAAGATGTGGAGACGAGTAGATCATACTGCTTGGCGTCACCCTTGTTACGGAAAGCCATCCGTCCCGAATCGTCGAATTCAACCGAGACGCTATCTTGCGCGGACAGCCGGACGGCTTCGATATCGTACTGCTGCTGAACTTCGCCGCGAGCCACGATACTCGAGAAACTGCATGTCTTGTCATCACGTGTGAGATTGAGCGCCGTCAGGCCGCCGTCGTAGATCAGGTCGTCCTGTCCGAGGTCGACTCCGGATCGCCAGTAGCTGTAATACGCCGAGTCGAGATGCACGGTCAGGAACGAGGACGAGTCGGGGATGCTGGTGATCTCGAAGCGGTACGTGTCGGCCGGCAGGAACAGGCCGAGAGGAGGCGAGACGCCGCCAGTTCGGGGAATGATGGCCCCGCCCTCCGCCAGTTCGTTGAATGACATCGTATCGTCGTGGCCGATGGACAGACCCGCCGAGTTCTCCGCCCGCAAGGTGATGTTCGGCGGGTGGAATATCTGAACCGATCCAGAGTCCCGCAGTGATGGCGGATAACCGGGGCCGGCCTTGGTGTCGAGTTCCACGTAGTTGTCATAGTTGACGAGGTCATCTTCGAGGTAGAGATCATCGGGTAGCCAACCCGTATTCCAGGCTGGATAGAACCAGGCTTCCGGGCTGTGCCGGACATAGATGGGGTACACGCTATTGTTCCCTGGTATCGCGTTGTCGTACACGAATATCGTATCGATTCCGGTGGCGCCGCTGTCATAAGCAATACGGGCCGGATTCACGGAGTGGCCGCAGGTCCCGTTGCCGTCATTCCAGAAAAGAGACAGGACGCGCAAACCTTCGTGATTGCGGCTGAACATTCGCCTGATGGCCTCGAAGGTAGCGACCGGTCCCTGTTGTCGGTAATGATTCATGTGCCAGGTCTGATATTTTCCGTATTGCCGCGCAAACGCGGCATATATTCCGTCGAGCAGATTCTCGTCGGTACTGAGAGAATTGAGGTTCGGGACCATGTTCCGGAAATGTTGATAACAGGTTATCGCCATGCCGAAACAAGCACCGCCAAAACCTCCGCGGCTTTCGATCAACCACCTGGTTGCAGCGAGCCTATTATAATCGTACCGCCCGAGGTCAGGGCGCTGGATGTAACATTGTCCGGCACCGAAGGCGTCGACGAACGCGGGCCACGGCGGGAAGAACCGGCTGGTGACCCGGCGTGGAAAAGACGACTGGGGATGCATGTATTCCACACCGGTTATGGGATCTATTGCGATGTGGTACTTGAAACGATCGTGACAGTCGGTATTCCACAAGGAAGCTGTGCTGTTCGTGAACCCCCACCCGTCCTCGCCGCGCACGAAGTACTCGATCTCACCGGTGGGTTTTATCCGGCTCAGCCGGAGTGGATCCGCCAGATTGGCGCGGACAATGGCTTCCTGGCCGGACGACATGTCGACCCAGAAGACGACCTGCCCTCGGCTGTTTACCGGGTCGTAGAACCACATGCCCTCGACTGTACCGTCGAGGCCCTCGATCGTACCGCCGCTTTGCGTCAGGACCACCACCGGATAGACTACCGGGGACATGGCATCTGAAATATCCACCCGACGCGCACAGAGTTCTCGGCAACTCGGGGTGTCGCGGAAATAGATGACGTAGAATTCCTCGCTGTTGTCGGTCTGTATCCGGTTGACGCCCACAGGCAGGTCGAGGTTCGGAGCGGCAATGGTGGGGGCGTCCAAGAGGAAGAGCACCGGGTTGCCATCCGGACGCATGTTCACCACCCAGACAGCAGGGCCATCGACATCTTCCGTGGCCATGAAGACCACCATCCGACCGTCGTCACTGATGCCGGGTCGTTTGCCCCGAGCCGAGAAATGGCTCGGATCGGCCAGCCCCCAGGCTTGACTCGCGTCGAAGGTCGGTTCCATGAACAGGATCATCTGAGCCGATGCGTCGCTGCCGAAACGAACCACGGTGCGGTTGTTGTCGGATATCTTGGGCCACAATTCCGGGAAACCGCTCAGGACGTAGGAAGTGTTGTGGGGATCGATGCCGTTGTCTCGACAGGCCAGGACCGTCCCCCCGCTGCGGAAGTCGGCGCAGGCCACGCCCATGCCGTTGTTGTTGAGGCTGGGCCAATCCAGCACGTAACTGAACGGGGTGTCCCAGTATTCGGCGAAGATTGAACCGGCGACGATGATGGGGCCCGTCGATTCGGTGTCGACTCGCGGAATGAAGGTGAAGAATCCATCCGTGGTGAACTCCCGGAAGATGACGTGGTTCGAATTGTTGACCTGCACGACGGGGCTCATGCCCATGTAGTCGGGGGGCAGGTAGTTCATCAAGATGGCCTGCTGGTGTTCCAGGAAAACTCGACCCCGTGAGCTGGTCGATTCATAAGCCACGTACGCGACCGCCCCGCTGTCGTTCAGCGAGGGACAGAGTCCGAAATCCAGAATGGGCGCAGAACCGTCGATGCTATACCCCGTCGAGCGCAGGACGAATACCTGGTGTTCGACACCTGATCGGCGTAGCACATTTGACATGACCCGGTCTGGTTGCGGCAATACGACAGCGAGTGGTGGGGAAACTAACGGTTCGGTTTGCGGACGGGTGGTACCATGGCGAGGAGCATACTGGCCTGCAGCGGGGAGTGAGACGAGCAGCAGCAAACCAATTGAGATTCCCAGCAGAGACTTCACGATGATCCCTCCTAAAGTTCGTCTCGAATAAGAATCAGACATCCGAACTGGCCAAATCTCACCTTCCACCAGGTACGAAAAAATTCACTACGGCAGCTACTGGGCATTCCGCAAATAATTACAGTTGTTCACCCGTCAGGATCGATGATTTGGCTAGTCAAAACAACCCAAAATATCACGGGGTGAAAACCGTGAATCGAATTCAATCCTTGTGTTCCAGATTTCATATAGCAAAATGCTATCGAATCAAGAGACGTCAGCCACGAAACAGCCGTGATCGGTAGAAATGAATCGTTACCTGATACTCTTGTCCGCCATCCTCATGCAACTCTGCCTAGGCGCCACCTACTCCTGGTCCGTCTTCGTCACCCCCCTGCGCGAACTCACCAACCTGACCCAGGGCCAGGCCCAGTTCCCGTTCTCCCTCTTCTACTTCGCCTTCCCCGCCACCGTGGTCCTCGCCGGCGCCTGGGCCATCCCGCGCTTCGGCCCGCGGACCTGCGCGAAAACCGGCGGCGTGCTCTTCGGCGGCGGCTGGCTGCTGGCCTCCCTCGGCGGGACGAGCATCGCCCCGACGATCCTCGGC
>JBDRBC010000008.1:0-17850 GCA_043823125.1 bacterium
GCCCGGGCGTAGACAATCGCTATCCCCCCTTCGGCGGGCCCCACCAGGATGGCCGAGACCAGCCCGCTGGCATCGGTGTACCCGAAGGGGTCGCCTTCCCAGCCGCCGAGGTTCGAGGTAAAGGTCACCAGCAGACCGGAGACCGGATCGCCGGTGGGTTCGTTGATGTCGTAATCCATCCACTGCCGCACCGTGGCCGTGCAGGTCACGAATTCCCAGCCGCCGTGCGCCACCTCGGGGGTCGCTTCGAGCAGGATGCCGAAGGTATCGAACTCCAGGAGGACCTCGGTCTCGCCGCAGCCGATCTGTTCCGTGATTTCGATGACGTCGAGCACCAGGCCGGAGACGTCCTTGGCGGTGGCGGTGATGACCACCTCGTTGTTGGCCCAGAGCGGCATCAGGTACGCCTCACCGCCCGGGGGGAGGACGACCTGGGCGGGATTCGTGGTACGTCCCGTGGACTGACCCGTGACCGTGATGACGTCGGTCCCCTCCGGAGTCTCCAGCGACCGCAGCTTGACCCAGCCGAAGCAGTAGTTCGAGCTGCCGAAGTCGCAGCCGATGGTCACGTCGTCATCGACGGTGTAGCCGAGCACCTCGCCACCGCCGCCGACCATGGTATAGGTCACGCTGGCATCGCCCGGGATGAGCACCCCGATGAATTCGGTCTGCCAGTCGCCTTGGAACAGGCCCTGTGCCAGGGTGGGGTCCTCGTAATCGATGCGGGCGATGAGCTGGCTGCCCGGTCCCGAACCGGGCGGTTCGTTGACGGCGCCGAGATGGGCGTGGAAGAAACCCTCGCACGGACACAGCTCCACCACATTGCCGCCGCTGGTCAGCTCCAGATCGTGGCCGCCGGCGGCCACGGTGTTGCCCTGGGCGTCCCGAGCCCGGAACTCGATCTCCGCTCCCATGGGCGGCAGACCGCCCAGGGAGAATTCGCCGCCGGGGAAGTATTGGAATGACTGGTTCAGGTGGGGACAGTCCGGGTATTTGACGGTGACATCGTAGTAGTGGGTGCCGGCCTCGAGGCAGTCGAACGGCGCCGTGAAGTCGAGCTGGGCCGGTAGGTAGAAATCGGCAGCGGACTCGGCGTTGGTGACAAGGGCACCATCCCCGAACACACCGCTGTAGGAGCCCAGGCCGGCGGCGTGCACTTCGTTCATGGCAGTCAGACCGTCCACGGGCCCGTCGCCATCGGCGTTGACCATCTGCCTGATCTGTTCCGCGAACGCCAGCAGTCCGAGTTCGAAGGGATTATTGCCGTCCCAGCCACCGACGAAGCCGGCGCCAGCAGCGAGCGCCTCCTGTTCCATCTCCCAGCCGAAGGCGCCGACGAAATTGACCATGGCGCCCTGGTCGATCTCGAGCCGCTCGCCGAAGAACTGCTCCGTGGCGCACAGCATGCCGTACGAGTTCCCGTCCTCCTTTGAAGTCACGGAACCGTGTACCAGACCTCCGGCCATGACCCAGTCCCGGTACTCGTTCCACTGCTCCTCGGTCATGACATCCTCGTACAGATCGGGCGGGCCGCCTCGCCAGGTCTCGAATATGTACTGCTCCTCGCCGTCGACCTCGACGTGGCCGCCGTGCCCGACGAACAGGACGATGCCATACCCCTCCTGGTCGAACACGTCGTCTGGAGACAGGCTGTAATCCTGCGGACCGGTGGGCTGGGTGATGGTCACGTCGTCCGGATCCCAACCCAGTTCCACGAAGTTGTCCTTTACCGATTCGACCATGGCCCGGGTATACGGCGCCATGGCGCCGGCCATGTTCACGATGTGCACCTTCTGGGAAGTGGGCACCGTCGCCTCGACACAGGTATCCTCGTCCTTCTCCTGGCTGGTTGCGCCGTGCAGCCAGTCCGGACGTCCGGCCGGCGACGAGCCGGGATTCGAACCCGCGCAGACAGTCGCCTAGGCCAGCATCGTCTCGTATGGGACATGGGCCGCCTCGTCGGTGAACAGCACCGCCATGTCGTCGCTGGTGAACTCGAACTGGATGCAGACGTCATCGGAACGGAGCGCCGCGCTGTCCACTCCCGTCCAGCCGCCGTTCAGTTCGTCCACCAGGGCGGTGCGGCTGGCCGGCGCGGCGAGGGATTGCCGGAGTTCCAGATACCTCGCGGCGGCCGAGTCCACAACGGCCTGATTCAGGAGCGAAAGGCCGAGGCTGTCCCGGGGTGCAGGCGGATTGTTCCCGCCGCCCGGATCGGTGGGGCTGGAGCTGCAGCCGGTGAAACCGGCCAGGGCCAGCGCGAGGATGGAAGCCAGGGCGAGTAACAGTCGCGTACGTGACATGGGGAGTCCTCCAAGGCATCGAAAGGGCGAAATCACACGGCCAGGAGCTCGAACGTAACGTGGGTAATTTACCAAGGCGGCATTACGCAGAAATTACGCGGCACCCGATCAGACGCTCGCGTGAGAGAGTCGGCTGCTGAAATCGTCGCAATCTACCGATAGAGCGCCTTCAGCGCCCCCCAGGCCATGCAATCCGCCGCAACACCGTCGTCGAACCGGACCAGATCGATCCGGACGTCAGTGCCGGTCAAGAACTCGAACTCCAGAGCATAGGTCCCGGCGTCGAGACAACAGGGGCTGCTCCCGGCAGCCCACATGACGATACCGTCTCACCCGGTGCCCGCGCCGACGAAGGTGAACTCGGAGGTAGCGGCCACATCCCAGCTGTCCGGTCCGTACATGGTCATCCGCACCGAATTCTCGTCGCCATCGTATCCCATGAAACCGACCAGATCCTCGTAGCAGGTGGAACCCGGCAAGGTGATCTGGACCCGGAGCCATTCGCCGGGCATATCGAGACCCGCGGCGAGAAGACCGCCACTGGCGGCGTGACAGGTGGTGATCTGGATGATCCGGCCCCCGATGTTGTGCCAGGCGTAGTACGTCTCGCCCTCCACCTCGTAAACGGTGGCCTGGACCGATTGGACGCCGGCCAGGGAGACCAGCGCCAGGAGACCGATCACCACTCCGGTTCTCCGGCCACTGCGATTCAAGGATCGTGTTTTCATGCCATGTCCTTTCTGCCTAACAGCAGTATATCAGAAATCCACGGCGAACAAGACACTCCCGATACTCGCTCTCGGATCGCCGTTGCGCGGATCGCCGCTCTCACTGTCGCTGCCGGCAACGATCCAGGTGTACTCGACGGCCAGGTAGGCGCCGCGCGCCAGCGCCTGCTGCAAAAACAACGTCATCACCGATTGTTCACATTCACGCTCGGCCGCGGGAGCGACATCGAACAGTTCCCGGGTGATGGTGACGGCCAGGTCACACGACAGACCACGGCGCGGTTTCAGGCTGGCCAGCCCGCTGGCGATGGTGGTCCGGCGGGAGACCTCCTCGCCGCCGCAACAGTCCCTCACCCGGTTCAATCGCTTGTAGAACAAGCTCACTCCCCATTCTTCGCGATGATACGAACTGGACAGCCGCATGCCCTCCTTGTTGGGCAGATACGAGAGGGCGCCATATCTCGCCCCGAAATCCGCCCCGAGCTTGAGCCAGGCCACACTGCTGCGCAGCCCGTGTTCGGGGGTGTAGGCGAGTTCGAAGTGCTGGGCATCATCGTCGATGCCGTCGCCGCGCTGGTCGAGCCGGTCCGTGCGGTTATAACTCCGGGCCAGCTCACCCCTCAGCGACAAGTCCACTAAAAGCGGCATCAGCAGATCGCAGGAGTACACCTCGTTGGTGCTGAAGAAACTGTACGGGTCCTGGGGAGGCAACGGCCAGTTCGCCGATTCGGAATCGTCGCTCGTGTTCACGTAGGTGGCGCCTAGTCGCACTCGCTCCGTCCCCCACAACGGCCGGGAGAACTCCACGCGACCGCCCAGCAGATTCTGCCGGTACGAGAACTCGTCATCGGGATTGTAGGCCGACCAGTCCTGCGCTTGTCGCGGTCGAGCGTAGACGCCGGTGCAGTTGAACCACGCCGTCGGCGCCGCCCGCACCCGCGCCCCCTCGAAGGTGACCTCCGGCTCCAGTTCGTCGAGGGCCTCCAGGGAGAGGCTCCGCCCCGCGCCGCTGCAGACCCCGCAGCCCCCGGCGCCACCCGACCCGGCCAGCGGCGGATTGTCGGCGGCGTCCCACCGCATGAGGGTCAGCGGGGTGAACGCGATGTCGTAGTAGCCGACCCGCCCGGCGTAGTTGTCCCGGCGCAACTCGACGAAGGCGCTGCCGATCTCGCTGGAGAGATACTGCGGCCCCTGCTCGAACACCACGGGATCCTCGTTGCTGAGGCGGAGCAGTCCGCCCGCCGTGACGTGCTCGTCCAGTTGCACCTCGAGTTCGCAGGTCAGGCGATACAGCAGTTCCGTGGTGGCCTGCAGCTCCTCGCCGTACGGCCCGCCCAGAGGACAATCGGCGGACCCGTTCTCGTTTTCCAACGCCACGGAGAGCCAGCGGACTCGGGACTGACCCGAGTAACGAATCAACGGATAGAGATCTTCGGCTGCTGGTGACGATTCGTTGGCCACAGTGGCCGTGGGTAGCGCCAGATTACGAGGTTGCCTGGCAGCAGCGGTCGCCAGCGCTTCCTCGATGGCGACCCGTCCATCGGACACGCTGTCGTACGAAATAGCGAGTACATTCCCGGCGCCGTCGAGCACCACGAAGGAGAAGCTGAAGTCGTCGGCGCCCAGGGTCGTGGCCACCAGCCCGGCGGCATCGTGGAGTTGCGGAAAGGCGAGGTTCACCGACTGGACGAACTGCTGGGGCTGCCAGCGCTCCTCATCGAAATTCACTCCGAGCAGACCGGTGTCGTGGGCCTGCAGATCCACGTAGTTCGCCTCCACGACATTCTGCAGACAGGAGGGGCAGTCACTGTTCCAGACCACCAGCACCAGCAATCCGTCGTCACGCAGGTGGGAGCCGATTGTCGCGTGGCCGTCGTGATCGAGAGTGGGTAGTTGCAGCTCCAGAACCGGGGCCAGGGACGGCGCGGCCAGAACCCCGAAAGGCATCGCGCCGGGCAGCAAACCCAATGTCAGCAAAACGAAAAGACCACTGATTCGTTTGACCTTCCAGGCCGATCGTCTCACGGCATATGACTTCATGACATCCCCCGTTGCTGAAATGGACAGTCGATTTCGCGCCCATTGTATCGGATGGGGGAGCAACATGGTAGGGGGGACATGGTCCCCCCTCGACAGACCGCTGGAAATTCGAGAAGTCCCAAAAGCCGCTCCGTCAGCCTGGCTCACCCGCCGAGATGACCCTTGAGACGATCCCACACGGAGTGATGATTACCGGCGGATCCGTGACGTTGCTCCGCCGCCGAGACATCCGTCATGTCGCCGGTCTGCAGGTAGTGGGTCAGGAGCTGGAGCGGCCGCTGGTGCTCGTCGCCATCAGTCGGGATCTCGTCGATCAGGGCACTGCCCTCGGCATCGAGCCCGGTGAAGGTCAGGGTCCAGTCGCTCCGGGTGGTGCCGTCCCGGTTCGCGGTGAGTTCGATCTTCAACTGCATGACCACCTGAGGCATGAACCGGACCAGTTCCAGCAATCGCGGCGGCTCATGGCGGGTGATCACCCAGATACCGGGACCGGAGTAGTTGTCGACGCTGGTCCGGAAGACGCATCCGTTCTCCACATAACCCGACTCGGTGTAAAGCAACTCGCAGGTCCAGCCCGGAATCCAGTCGCACTCCCGGGTGGGACACAACAGGGGAAACAGTGTCTCCGGATCCGCCGGCAGATCGCCCCCGAACTCGATGACCTTGTGCGAGACATGCTGTGACTGCTGAAGAAATTCCTGCGCCAGCGCGTCGGAACGTTCGGTATTCATTTCCTGCTCCTTTGCAAATGAGACAACAGTACCACCGCAGAAATTCACGGTGCAGACGAAACAGACGATCGTTGCTCTCAGGGTTGGGGTCTTCCAGGTCATGAAGTGCTCCTCTCGTTGGTCATCCATCTCTGGCGAGTTCTGTGTTAAGTTACTAAACCCGCAGACGAAAAAAACTCACACACGCAGTTTGAAGATGCCGTTCAGGTGCGACAGGAAGCGGTGGATCACCTCCCGGTCAGCTTCAGAAAGCGAGGCGAAGAACGAGTCGTACCGTTGCCGGAGTTTCGCCTGCACTCCCTGGAAATGTTCGACGGTCTGCCGCCCCAGTGTCGTGAACTCCAGGATCAGCTCGTTCTTCCGGGCGGCGTCACGCGACTTGAGCAACAGCCCCTTCTTCTCCAGTCGCGACAGGGTCTGCGAGACGGCGCCCTTGGTCAGGCCGAGTCGCTCGGCCAAACCGGTGGCGTTGATGCCCGGTTCGGCGGCGATGCGCAGCAAGAGATGGATTTCCGACGGGTAGAGCCGCGTCCCCTCGATCTCGAAGGAGTGCCCCTTCTCCACATTGAGGATCTTGTCCACGATCCCCTCGACCTGCGCGATGAGCGCCCTGTGTTCCAGCTCGTCCATGGTCGAGAGTATAGTATCTAAACTCCAGATCCGCAAGGAGGAATTTTCCCGATTTCCGGCCCGGATTCCCACTGATCCGCCAACATTCCGCACCCTGTCGCAAACTGACACCAGATTGTCCGGTCTGGGCATTCTCCCCCGCGGCGGCACAGCGTACAGTTGTTCGAGTCGTCACACTGCACTGCCCCGGCCGGCGAAGTGGCGCCTGATATCAGACCGAGCTATTCCGAACTGTCGAGGAGGGAACGATGAAATTCTGGCTGATGATTCTTATTCTTCTGATGGCCACCACCACCCAGGCGCAGACACCACGTCACATGAGTTACCAGGGCACCTTGAAAAACAGCGACGGCAGTGCGGTGGCCGACGGCGAATACGACCTCACGTTCCACCTCTACACCGGCGCGTCGGGGGGCACCCCCATCTGGTCGGAGACGATTGCCGTGGCAGTGACCGACGCCATCTTCAGTACCATCCTGGGCCAGGCCGAACCGCTGACGGTGGATTTCGATGAGCCGTACTGGCTGGGCATCCAGGTCGCGGGTGATCCGGAACTGACCCCCCGCGTCGCTCTGACGGCGGCACCCTATAGCCTGAACGTGGCCGATGGGTGCGTGGTGCAGAGTCTCAACGGCTTGACGGACGAGGTGACCCTCGCGGCGGGAGCCAACGTGTCCATCACCCCGGCGGGCAATACGCTGACCATCGCCGCCACGGGCAGCGGCGCCGACAGCGACTGGATCGTGGCAGGGCAGGACCTTTACCCCGCCGTTTCGGGAAACGTGGGCATCGGCACCTCGTCGCCGGCCACCAGAATCGACGTGCAGGGGTACCGGCAGCGACGTGGGCGGCGTCAGCGGATACGGGGAAGTCATGGGGCGGTTCCGGCAAACCGGCAACGGCCACACGGCCATCTCCGTGGATGCCCAGCCCAACCAGGATCCCGTCGTGTATTTCGCGGAGGATGGCGTCGCCAGATGGGGAATCCGCACTGACGCCAGTGTCGCCCACCAGTTCCAGGTCCGTGTTCATCGCGAGGGCGGTACCTGGCCCCGGGTGATGGTCATCGATACGCTGGGCAATGTCGGCATCGGCGCTCCCGAGCCGGACACACGTCTCGATGTCAACGGTCAGATCAAGATCAGCGGTGGCAGCCCAGGCAACGGCAAGCTCCTCGCCTCGGACAGCAACGGCCTCGCCCACTGGCAGGAGGTGGGCACCGAATACATGATCAGTCCCCGGCACGCTTCCTCGGTTTTCTCGCCATCCGGGCTCGATATCGATTTCTTGTACACCCACGTTGTCATTGCCAGCACAAGCTCCACAACCAATTTCGTCGATTTTCCTCTCGATATCCCGGCCCGAGTCATGGGAGCACAACAAAAACTACAAGGCATCACCATTCATTATACTGTCGCTGACTATGTGAACCAATACATCACCAATACGGTCATCTTCATGTCCAACAACACGGGCGGCGCCGGCACTGTTTACACCGACAACACGCCTCGCAACAGCAGAACCTGGACCTCGTACACCGTCACCCTGACGACCCCGGTCACCATCACGGGTACGCTCACACTGCATTTGAAGCTGCATTTCTCTGACCTGGGATCACCGTACACTATTTCCATTGGCAGTATCATGGTCACGACGACAGATTAGCAGCGTTTCGGTTTCCATGAACTGTGGTGAGTGTTCCCGGTACACTGACGGTCGTCTTCATGGCTGGATTCGTCCCGGTGTGCTCGGTTTCACTGAGGCGAGTGATCGTCGGTGGCGCCTCTCTGTGCATCCGTATACACTCATCGCCGGTCGCGACATCAGACAGATCACCACAGGAATCCCTCGGACGAATCACCCCGGCTCATGGTAGTACCGGCAGCAATCCATGGAATTACTCGCCCCTCAGCGATATTGTATATTCAGAGGGCGATCGTAATGGCCTCGACTGGCCGGTTCTCACCCGAGGCCACCACTATCCGGAGGCTCACATGTCACATGCTATCATCTATATTGTCGCCACCATGCTGCTCGTACCGGCGGCGGTCAACGCCGCCACCATCATCGTCGACCAGGGCGGCGGCGGCGATTACCCCACCATCCAGGCGGCGCTGGACGCGGCCGTGGACACGGACCGCATCCAGGTGAACGGCGGCACCTACGTAGGGTCCAGCAACCGCAACCTGACCTTCGCCGGCAAGGATCTCCGGCTGGAGGGAATGGGCGGACCGGAGGCCACCATCATCGACGCCCAGGGTCTGGACCGGTGTGTTCGGTTGACCAACAGCGAGCCGACATCCTGCGTGATCGAAGGATTCACCTTCCGCAACGGATCTGCCGACGATGGCGCGGGCATGTACCTGATCAACGCCGGCCCGACCATCCGCAACTGCATCTTCCGGAACAACGTCGCCGGGAGCGAGGGGGGCGGGATCTACGCCAGCGGCGGCAACGGTTTGATCGAGGACTGCCGCTTCGAGAACAACAGCGCCGAGTACGGCGGCGGCGCCTACTGTTACGGCAGCGCGGCCCCCGATTTCGATGGCTGCACTTTCGAGAGCAACCAGGCCAGTTATAGCGGTGGCGGCGTGGCCATCTCCTACTACTGCCAGAACGAGGTGAGCTACTGCGTCTTCTTCGCCAACCAGGCCGACGAGGGTGGCGCTCTGGACTTCCTGTGGGATGCGACCACCACCGTGTCGTACTGCACCATCTCGTACAACACCGCCGCCTCTGCCGGCGGCGGCATCCACAACTTCGGCAGCAATCCAGTGATCGATCACACCATCATCGCCCACAGCAGTTCCGGCGAGGGCATCTGGAGCCACCCCGGCATGAATCCCGGTTTCGAATACTGCCTCTGCGCGGGCAACGACGGCGGCAACGATTTCGCCGGCACGGTGATCTCGTCCCTGCAGGTGGATCCCGAATTCTGCGGGACACCGTCCAGCGGTTTACTCACCCTGCAGAGCGATTCTCCGTGTCTGGCAGCGGTCAATCCGTTCGGTGAACACATCGGCGCCCTCGGGCAGGGATGCCAGACCACCGACGCCCGCACCATGAGCTGGGGCCGGTTGAAGGCCGAGTATCGCTGAGGACGGCCGGGCTCCATCGATTCTCCAGCGGTTGAGGCCGACGTGGTCGTGGTTCACTGGACACGTCCCTTCGCCAGCCGTGTGTCCGCTCGTCCACACCACTCTCCCTCGGGCAGATCCAAGTCTTCCGTGTGATCAGCCAAACGATTGAGGATAAGCCACTTACCGAGTTGTTTCCAGGAGCCGCCTTCCGGTATGGCTCGTGCAATGACGTTGGCAACGCAGTAAGATACCGGCGATGCGAGAAACTGGAGGCTGACCATGCGGAACCCCGATTTTTTCCTGATCTCCGTCCTGGCTTTCATGGGCTTGCTCGGTTCGACCTCGCTCACGACGCCGGTTGTCGGCGAGGCGACTCCCCTCGAGACGGAACCACCGAACAGCAAACGTACCGACATCCCAACCTGGACCTCCAGTTCACCGCTCCTTCGGGCTGGCAAACCCGACCGCGACCGGAAGACGAGCTCATCCACGAAGTGGCCGACCCGGCCTCGGGCATCAACATGGTCCTCTGGTACACCACCAGCGAGCAGAGCGCCCGGGCTTACGTGGTCAAGATGGCGAGTATGCTGGAGGTGGTGGCGGACAGCGAGCCGCGATCGCGGACCATCAACAACCACGAGGTCTGGGTGCTCGACCTGGCCGGCGCTGGCGACGCGGAGAACACACGAACCGTGCTGGCGACGCTGGCCGACGGCAAGTCGACCGTCCATCCGGCGGAAAACGCGCTGTACGTGATCCAGATCCACTGCCCCGCCGACACCTATCCGGAACTGGCCACGGACCTGTACCGTCTGCTCGACAGTGTGCGGATCACCAACCGGTTGACCCACGAGGGAACGACCTACAGGCTCTATCCGGAGACCTACGTGAGCCCGCCAGAGGTGCCGTCCCCTTTACAAACAGCCGATGGCCGCCAGATCGTGGTCGCCGACACCCAGTCCGGACGGTTTGCCTTGGTGGACGTGACCGTGGGGAACGGCGCGCCCCAGGACTATGACTCGCCCCAGTGGGGCAAAGGGCGCCAGCTCGACGTGGACAGCAGCGACTTCCCGACCCTGGCCCGCACCGGCCTGCACGCCGAAGCGGAGCTGGACCGGATCACGACGATCAACGGCAGGTCCGTCACCGAAATCACCGCCATCGGACAGCCGGCTCAGGCGTCCAACCTCGGTTTCTTCGATCACGATGAGGAGATCGTGGCAGTGCTGGCCGGTGACAACCGGCTGGTCTGCCGGATCGGGATGACACATCCGCAGTTGGCTCAACCACTGTTCCAGGTCTTCAATCTCACGCTACGCGTGCTCGAACTCCGCCGTCGGGACAGGGTGTCCTGGCAGGACATCGACCGCTTCCTGTACAACGGTTCCTGGATCTCGTACACCACCTACGGCAGCAAGGGGTGGCAAGAGTCGATCTTCGGCGACGAGGTCCTCGGGTACTACCAGCTCGAGGTGAACCGGGAGTTGACCCCGGACGAGACCGACTTCCTCCGCGAGCGATACGGTCACCTGGGCGAGCCACGGCTTGGCCACCTGATGGAGAAACTCTCCTTCATTCACACCGGCGAGATGGTGCCGTTCTACATCCAGCGCTACGGATTCTACGAGGGCCACACGGACTACCGGGCCGATCCCCTCGCCATCGTCTCGGTCTTTGGCCTGCAAACAATCGATGAGCTGGAGGCCGTTTTCCCCGGGGAGCTGTACGCCATTTTTTCACAACGATATACCGGGCAGATGTCAGACCGCTGATCCCTTCCCCAGCACATAGATGGTCCAGGGCGGGATCCGGGCCTCGTTGACCCACAGCTGCGGCTCCTCCGGGCGACCCAGCGGTCGCAACGTTTCCAGCAATCGCAACCCGGCGCTCTCGTAGATGGCCCGATAATCCTCGTCCGTGCAGAGAATGTCAGTTACCGGCCGGCTGTCGTCGATCTCGGTGATGACACACATGACCTGGTCGCCGCTGCGTGCTTGCCGGTTTTCAGGATAATCCTTGGTGGAAAATGAGGCCCATTCGTTCACGTAGATCTCGGGCGAGGAGACGAGGTTGACGAAGATCCCCGCCGGCCCCAGGAGTCGGGCGATATCGGTCATCAAGCCAACCTTGCGCTCCAGGCCGGGAATGTTGTCGAAGGTGAAGGCCGAGAGCACGAGGTCCGTAGCGTCGGCGGGGAACTGCCCGAGACCGGCGCCGGTTGATTCGTCCTGGCCGTCACGATTCTCTGGTTCCTCGAGCAAGACATACTCTCCATCAGGATCCAGGGACCGCGCGTTGACCAGCATGTCCTCGGCGATGTCGACCCCCACCGTCTGGAAACCGAGTTCCTGCAGAAACCGGGTGGACCGGCCGGTGCCACAGCCGAAATCCACGGCTTGTTGCCCCCGGGTGTACCGGCGGAAGATCGCCGGCAGGTCGCGATAGGCCAGGTAGTAGGTGCCGGGAAATTCGAGCTGGGCATAGGCCGCGGCTCGGTGGGCGTCCTCATAACTGTTCTGCAGGTCCATGGGTCGTCCTTTCACTCGTTGGAGGCCATCACGCCGCCTCCCCACGGCAAGGTGTATTTCGGATCCGAATCACGTACTCTTCCAGCACCCGGCGTAGCCGGCGCACCCCCTCGTCGATCTCCTGCTCATTCAGTGAAGCGATGGAGAGCCGCAGGCAGGTCTGCGGTTCCGGTCCGGAGAAGAAGAAACGTCCCTGCCCCACCCGCACTCCGTTTTTGGCCAGGAGCCGAGGCAGTTCCTGCGCCGGGGCCGTCTCGGCCTGGAGACGCAACCAGATCAGAAAACCGCCGCGCGGTTCCGTCCAGGTGGCCAGGTCCGGCGGGATGTGTTCGTGCAGGACCTGGAGAGCAACCTGCATACGACTGCGATAGGTGCGGTGCATCTTGCTGACGTGGCGGTCGAAGTATCCCGCCCGGCAGAATCTAGATATGGCGGCCTGCATCAATGAGCTGGGAGCGATCTCGGCGAAACGGCGAATGGCCAGCAGCCGCTCGATGCCGTCACGGTCCGCGGCGATCCAGCCCACGCGGGCTCCCGGAAACAGCACCTTGGAGAAGGTGCCGCAGTAGGCCACGAGCCCGTGCCAGTCCATGGATTTCACGGCCAGCACGACCTTGCCCGAGTACTGCATCTCCTCGTCGTAGCCGTCTTCCACCAGCAGGGTTTGGTGTTCCTCGCACAAGACCAGCAACCGCTCGCGATGGGCCTGGGTCGTGCTGATCCCGGTGGGATTCTGGAAGCTCGGCATGGTGTAGATGGCGCTGGGGCGATGGTGCCGCAAGGTGCGCTCGAGAAAATCCAGGTCCATGCCGTCGTCGCGTAGCGGGATGGCGAGCGGTTTCATGCCATAAAAACGGAGCAGTGGCAGCATGTAATCGTAGGTGGGCGCCTCGAAGGCGATGGCCCGCCCGGGGGCGGCCAGCAGACGGAACAGCAGATCGATGCCCTGCTGCGAGCCGTTGGTCAGAAGCAGTTCCCCCGCCGCCACCTGGATCCCGTGCTGCCGTAGTCGCCGGGCCAGATATTCGCGCAACGGTAAGTACCCGGCCGGATCGCCACAGGTCAGCAGTTCCGATCCCCCCCGGATCGAGGCCCGATTCAGACAGCTCCGGAACTGATCCAGCGGAAACAGCCGCTGATCCATGTCGAGAGTGGCCAGATTGATGGTCGACTCGTCCACGGGACCGCCGGCCGGCGGCGGGAATTCACGATGATCCCGGAGGATGCCCTCGGTGGCGGGTGACGCCACCTTCCCCCAATCGAGCCGCCACTGCTGTTGATGATCCGCTGGTGAAACCACGGCGGTCCGACGCCGCACCCGTGGCCGCGCCCGCTGCCGGAGATCGAGATACCCGAGGGACCAGAGCTGCTGATAGGCGCTGGCCACCGTGGTGCGGTGGGTGCCCAGACTGACCGCGAGCTGGCGGGTGCTGGGCAGCTTCTCCCCCGGCTGCAGCGCTCCTGAGTCGATCCGCTCCCGGATCGTCTTGACGAGCTGACGGTGCAGCGGAACGCAACTCTTCCGGTCGAGATCGAGCAACAGCACAGATACGGCCTCCTCGTGGCGAATCAATTCGACTCACCACCTAATGATACTCGCAATCTGGGTGGTGTCTACAACCAGAAATCAAGAAGTTTATACCGACCAGTTTGCCCGCTCAGGATAAACCTGACAATCCATGTCTATCCATTCCGGGTCTAATTCGTGTTCTGGTCACATTCTTACGTACAAAATCAATACTTCCCCAAAGGTTGCAGAAATGCTAAAATTCCGGGTCGCTTGATTCATTGTCGACCTCAGAATCAGGAGGGATGTCATTCACGCCGAATGCTTGTCCAGTCGCCCCACAATCCCCTGACCGATTGGAGATGACATGGTCCGACGCATCCTCGCCTTTCCGCTTGCCCTGGTCCTGCTGACCCTTGTCTGGGCACCCTTCTCCCTCGCCGCCGACAGTACTCGACCGATCCAGTTCGTCCCGGTACAGGACGGATTCGCCAGGGAGGCGCCGACGGTCTTGCCATACGCACCCGACCGTCTCCTGGTGCAGTTCACCGAGGACGGCATGGAGCGCCTTGATATCCAGCTCACCAACGAAAAGGGCGTCTCCTTCGGCTGGGAGACCGGCTTGCGCTCCCTCGACGCGCTGGCCAGCAATGCGGGGGTCCGTTCCATCGAGCGGCCATACAGCCTGCCCAAGAACGAGCAGAGCGTCATCGAGCTCGGTATCGATCGCTGGTTCCTGTTCCGGTTCGATACCAGAAGCGATATGGCCGATCTGGCGAAATCCTTCGCGGCTGATCCCGACGTGGAAGCGGTCTCATTGGACTGGCGGGCCTTCCCGGCCGCCGTGCCGAACGACCCGTACCACGACGACAACTGGGGGCACAACAACACCGCCCAGCTCCCCGATCTGGACTGGGGCGGCACCTATGACCATACCTTGCCGACCACGGTGGGCACTCCCGGCTTCGACGCCAACGCCCAGGCGGCCTGGGATGCGAGCCAGGGCTACGGCTCCTCCAGCATCGTCGTGGCCATCCTGGACAGCGGCGTGGACATCGATCACGACGACCTGCGCCTGGTCGCCGGCTACGACTACGGCGACAACGACAGCAACCCTGACGACAACTCCGCCGCACCCGGCCACGGCACCTGCTGCGCCGGCGTGACGGCGGCCATCGTCAACAACGGCAACGAGGTCAACGGCATCGCCGGCGGCTGCAGCGTCATGCCGCTGAAGGTGGCCAACAGCGCCGGTTCGATGTACTTCTCGTCCATCGTCAACGCCATCTACCACGCGGCGGACAACGGCGCCGACATCGTCAGCATGAGCTTCAGCGCCGACATCAGCAGCGACGCCTCCACCGACGCGGCCATCCAGTACGCGTACAACGCCGGTGTGGTGCTGCTGGCCGCCACGAGCAACTCCAACCAGAGCCACATCCACTACCCGGCCAATAACGCCTACGTCATCGGCGTCGGCGCGGCCTCGCCGTGCGGCGAGCGGAAGCGGAGCTCGAGCAACAGCGCCGAGTGCAACCCCGGCGTCAGCACCGATCCCAACGGCTACACCTGCGACGGTGAGCGGTGGTGGGGCTCCAACTACGGCGTCAACACCCGGGATGCGGCAGGCGCCGTGGACATCATCGCCCCGACCATCCTGCCGACCACCGACATCGAGGGTAGCGGCGGGTACACCTCCGGTGACGTGGATCCGTTCTTCAACGGCACGAGCTGCGCCACCCCCTACGCGGCCGGCGTCTGCGCCCTGATCAAGTCGAAGAACCCGACCTGGACCAACGTCCAGATCCGGGATCAGCTCTGCAACACGGCCCAGGACGTGACCTCGGTGGAATCCAGCGCCGGCTGGGACCGCTATGCCGGCTACGGCATGGTGGACGCCGAGGCGGCGGTGGGCGGTGGCGGCCCGGTGGCCCCGGTGGCGGCCTTCGTGGGCGCGCCTTTGAGCGGTTCCTTCCCGCTGAACGTCAGCTTCACCGACCAGTCCTCCGGCGCGCCGACGAGCTGGAGCTGGACCTTCGGCGACGGCGGCACCTCGAGCGCCCAGAACCCGAGCCACACCTACACCGCCGCCGGCACCTACACGGTGTCCTTGACGGTGAGCAACTCGGTGGGCAGCGACGGCGAGACCAAGACCGATTACATCACCGTCACCGAGCCGGGTCAGACCACTTTCGTGACCGCAGGCAGCGAGACCGCTGTGATCGGCACCGTTGGCGGCAGTTACCTCGATACCAAGGTGAGCGATGACAGTCGCGAAACCATCACCGAGGTGGTGTACACCGGTCATCCGGTCAAGCGCTACAGCTACCTGCAGCACGAATGGAGTTTTGATCTGCCGGCGGGCGGCGACGTGACCTTCCATCTGGAGGCCTCACGCACGGACAATGCCGAGGGCGACAACATGGCCTTCGAGTACAGCACGGACGGGGTGAACTGGTACGCACTCGTGACGGTCGGCAGCGCCACCGAGACGGCGTATTCCATCGGCCTCGGCACGCTGAGCGGCACGGTCACCGTCCGCGCCACGGACACCAACCGGAGCTGGGGCAACACCGCGCTGGACGTGCTTTCGGTCGACTACATGGCGTTCGAGGTGGGCGACGCCCAACCGCAGCCGCCAGTGGCCGATTTCGTCGGGACCCCGACCAGCGGCGACTATCCGCTGACTGTCCAGTTCGCCGACGCCTCCAGCGGCGACCCGACCTCCTGGAGCTGGACCTTCGGCGACGGCGGCAACTCGACGGCCCAGAATCCGCAGCACACCTATACCGCCGCGGGCGCCTACACCGTCAGCCTGACCGCCACCAACGCCCAGGGCAGCGACGTGGAGACGAAGACCAATTACATCACTGTCACCGAGCCGGGCCAGGGTGGCACCATGTTCGTCCAGAACATGGTAGTGGATCGGTTAAAATCGGGACCGAATTACGTCGGCCGCTGCGTGGTCACGGTCCACGACGACATCGGCCTGCCGGTGGCCAACGCCACAGTTTACGCCGACTTCGACGGGGTAACGAGCGGGTCGACCAGCGGCGTCACCGGCGGCGACGGCACGGTGACCCTGCAATCATCAGGCATGAAGAAGCCGAGCGGCGAATGGTGCTTCGAGGTGACTAACATCACCCATGCCGATGACACCTACGACTCCGCCTCGAACGTGGTCACCCGTGCCTGTGAGAGCGGTGCAGTGAACAGCGCCAACGGGCAGTTCGTCCGCCCGAGCGAGTTCAGTCTGGCACCGAACCAGCCGAACCCGTTCAACCCGATGACCAGCATCGAGTTCGGCCTGCCGCGGGAGACGAGCGTGCGCCTCAGGGTGTTCGATGTCCGCGGTCAGCTCGTGGCGACACTGGTGGACGAGACACTCGGTGCCGGGATGCACTCGATGGTCTGGGACGCCCGTGACGCCGCCAGCGGCATCTACTTCTATCAGCTCGAGACGCCGGGATTCACGGAGACCCGGAAGATGATGTTGTTGAAGTAATTCGACTTCGACATTCGACCAGACATTCGACCAGACATTCGGCCATGGGAGGGCGGCTATGGCCGCCCTCTCTTTTTGTTGGAGATCACGACTGAGAATGCAGATCTGATAATTGCCGCGGAGTGGTGTATGATCTGGATCCACAAAGGCGGGAAGACATGGACGTTTTGCGATGGATTTTTATTGGCTGGATCCTCTTCGGATCAGCGGTGGCCCTGGCCCAGGATTCGACAGAACAGATCGACACTTCCTACGGCAAAGGCCGCCTGCAAACCATCGGTGGTGAAGCCCTCCAGTTCAACGGCATCCTGTTGGGCAGCGACCGGGCATCATACTGGATCACGGAACCGGAATCTGAGCAGACCATCGCCATTGCCGAGGTGACCAAGATCGAGGTGCAGTCGGGGACCCGTGCTCAGGAGGGATTTCTCGGTGGGATAATCTCCGGTCTGGTCGGCGGATTCCTCGGGACCGCAAGCTGGAACCGGGGCATGGGCCAGGATACAATGGACAGCGATATCCGCAGAGCCATCGTTTTGGGCTCAGGCGCATTCTGCGGCTTGGTTGGCTGGGTGGTGGGTGGTTCGATGGAGAAGTACGAGACGGTCTACGTCGACCCGCCAGTCCAGCCGGAATCGACGTTTTTTCCCGCTGATCCGGCGCCTGCGGAGGTCACAGTGGCCATCCAATTTTTATTCTGATCCAGCGCGATTCCGCATCCTTTTTCTCCCCGACCACCTGGCGTGTTATACTTATGCAGTGACTGACTGTGAAACAACTCGCCACGCTGAACCCGAC
>JBDRBC010000009.1:0-5230 GCA_043823125.1 bacterium
GGCCAGAAATTTGCAGAACAATCCGTTGGCCACCTCATCAACCGTGAAAACCTGGCCCTCTTGAGGTATCTGTTCGACGAGTGTGGGACCGACCTGAAGGGATGTGAGGAAACGGGGCGATTTGTTAACGTAAAAGGTCAACACGGCCGGCGACCCGTCTTGACGGCCGAGAATGTCGGAACAGCGGGCGAGCAGGTCGTAGTCGCCGGTGCGAAGACTCGTCCATACTATCGAGTTATCCGTTGTCCGGATCGGTTGCCACGGCAATCCTCCACCGTTCTGTCGCTTCCGGAATTCAAAATTCTGCACGCGGCCCAAGCCTTCCGGATCATCCGGATCGGTTCCCCTCACCCAGGCGGTAACGGTGTGACCGGCCCCCGATGCGCGATTGAGCGTATCCCCAAAAAAATACTCATTCCCCCCCGCATCAAAGAAGTGGGCGACGGAGTCGGCGGGACCGCTGGAATCGGGATCGCCCCGCGTAAACCAGACCTGTGGATCCAGATTCCAAACGAAACTGCGAATGGTCGGGTTCAGGGCGGCGAAACCGGCATCATCCATGCCTCGAACAAACATGATGTAGGACCCGCTGATGAGATTACGGTATGAGGCCGACGTATTCCCCAGGGTACCCCCAAGATAACTCGATTCAATGGGAGCCAGATGATAGGAATATCCGACGACATGCCCGACCGTATCGCGGACACCATCTTCATAGAGAGCCACATCACGATCCGACCCCCGCCATCTGAATTCGACATCCCAGCCGGTGGGAATCGTATCGGTCGGTATGACGTCGCTGGTCGAGGTGATCGGCATCTCCTCGCCATTGGGTCCGATACCAACCGATCGGGTAAAGTTGATTGTTGGAGCGGCATTATCCCGCACCGTAAAAAAGGTCCATGCTGGGGTTTCATCGACCCGGTTTTCATTATCAATCGCCCGGATATAAAAACGACGGCCCATGATCTCTTGGGTTTCACCGACAGGGAGAGCGAAAAGGCTGTCCCGCCGCGTCGTTCGCTGCCATTCGATCTCATCCATCTCCTCAGGGATGGAATCGGTCACCGCAAATTCAAAGGCAATGACCTTTCCATCAGGATCCACGCCATACCAATAGAGATGGGTGAAATAGAAGGTTGTCGTGCTGTCGCCGGGAGCCCCGGTCAAGACCGTTTCAGGCGGTTGATTCCGGTCGATTTCCTGAGTCGTCTGCTCACGGCAGGCTTGGGTCAGAAGACCGCTGGCCAAAGAAAGCACAACGAGTAAAAGGGGAAAAAAGAGAAATGACGAAAATGGCCGGGGATTCCCCGGGCCCTCCGCGCGATGGGTCATTAGATCCTCCTGGCAGTGAGCCCACTCCACCCCGGCCCATGGGCAAAAAGTAACAGAGCTGGTCCTCACTGTCAACGACCTCAAAGGCACGGCGTGAGTTGTCAGTATCTCTGTAACTCATCTTGGGGATAGCTGCTAGACGGGATCGATTCCATGAGGATAAAACCATTTTCAGGCGGAATCAGAAAGGGGACGAAAAGCGATTCGCAATAAAAACAAGTGGGTCGCTCCATATAGGAGCGACCCACCCGAGAGTCGTAGACTCGCAAAGAAGAGAGTTACTTGAGAAGCACCATCTTCTTTGTGGACATGTAGTCATTGATCTTCAGCTGAGACCAGTAGATCCCACTGGTGACCTTGTGACCAACATCATCCGTACCATCCCAGACCACGTTCTGCTGACCGGCATCCATGACATCATTGCGCAACTGGCGAACCAGGCGGCCGGAGACATCATAGATAGCCAACTCAACCTTGCCGCGCTGCGCCACCGAGAAAGAAATGACGGTGCGGGGGTTGAACGGGTTCGGACGGTTCTGGAACAGACGGTTCACGCGCACATCGACACCGCCGATGTCCGGAACGTCATCTGTGATTGTGCACGGATTGGTGCAGAATGCCCCCGGAGGACCGTCGAACATCCAGTTGAGGGTGGCAATGATCTCAGAGCCTGCCGCGCTGACAATACCTGCACTATCGGGGACGCACTGTCCGGTCGTCCCGTTGAAGGAGCTCGTGATGTGGTGATAACTATATCCCTCGACCGAGGTGCGATAGTTACCAAATCCGAGATCCTCATTGACGATCTGAGCGAACTCCACGATGCCTTTGGGGCCGCTGAAGTCATAGTCGAACCAACTGCGGTTCCCAAGACCCGTGCCCTGCGGGAACATAACGGAGTAGGTGTAGATGTTCGGGCACCCGTTACCATAGGCGTAGATATCGGTTGAGGTCGGGAAGACCGGCGTATCAACGTCGATGATCTGGACGCAATAGGTCGTATCATCCGGGGAACCACTCGGGCAGCCTGCGTCACGGTAAGGTGAGCAGTCCAGCCCGGCACCGAGGGCGCCGAACAGGAAGGACGGACGGTGGCTCTGGACGATACCAGGCATCTCATCGCCGTTCAGGATCAATCCCTGGCGTTCGTCGTTGAACTCGCAGATCGAGGTCAGCAACCAGTCCTCGAGACCGATAATGTCTGTCTCGTCCAGAGCGCCTTCACTGAAATCACCTGAGTTGAGGATGATGCATTTGTAGCCCAACAGCTGAGGCAGCGTCGCACCGTTGTTACCGTTCCGATAAATGGAACTCGCGTTGAAGTTCGAGGAACCACCGTTCTCATCGTAACGGTCATTGTTTGGTCCAATACCCGGCACTTCCTGCAGGAAGAAGTCGAGTGCCGGCTGGATGAAGTTCTCGGCGCCGCGGTTGTAAGAGTCGACGTAGAGAACGCAAGGCCAAACAATCTCGCGCGTCATTGTGTCATTGCGCATGCTGGGCAGGAAGTCGATGTCAAGGAAGAAGCCGCCCGTGGTGTCTTGCAGGAAGGCGAACTCCGGATTCCCAATATAGTTTGTGGTCACGAAGTACTGAACCAGGGTACCCGGTGTGAACAGATCATCCGGGAGAATCTCATTCTCATCGGTTAGATTTTCAAACGCGGCGTTGTATCCCGGATCGTTTTCGTGGAAATAGGAGCACATTTTGTTTGCGAAGGGCAGGATGGTCTCGCTGGAGTCCATTCTAGCCTTGACGAACCCAGTTTCCGGATCGCCTGAGAAACGTGATTTCCAAGCGGCCAAGGCACCGGTATCGATGCTGGGGCCGACACGCGGGAGATGGACCCAGAGATAGGCTTCCCAGGACGGCGTGGCGCCCGAAACTGCGGGACCGGTGATCGCCAGGGAGTCGGCCAAGATATACGGAGGCTCGGCGCCGCCACCGACATCCCATGAATCGCAACGGCCGGTCGCCGCTGGGTCGAGGAACATGCTCTGGCTGAAAGCATCCTGGTAGAAGTTGCCGCCGGCAGGGCCATAGGCCGCCACAGGAGCATTGGCAACACCGGTCACGCAGACCTCGATGTTGTCAAACAACGGGGTCTCGTTGCTCGTACCGGTGCAATCGCCGATACCGAAGCAGGCGCAGCAGGCCAAGACTTCAAGACAGAAGCGATAGTAGTTGGCCGTGCCGGGAACAGTGTTACTCGTCGCGGAGTTGCTGGAGCTGTAGCAGACGGGATCGGTTCCGACATAGTGCCATACGGACTGACCGACACGCGGTGACCAGCCGGTGGCGCCTGTGAATTCACATTCCCACGGATCATAGAACCAGCCCGGACGATAGAGGACGCCGTTGTTCAACGGCATCCAGGCATACATGTCCCACCGGGCGAAGATTGAGTTGTAATCGGGGGGCGGATAAGCCGTGCGATCAACGATCGGGCTCACGGCCATGTTGGCCTGGTTGAACGCACTGGACGGATCACCGTGCTCAAGGTTGTCATCGTGGAATGCGAGAACATAGTCCTCAAGCTCGCAAGCACAGGGATCAAGGATGGTATAAAGTGCGACATCGCGAACCGCGACCCAGTTACCGATCCCAGGACAGTGCTCGGCGACGAAGCCATGGTCGGTCGTCTCAAACGTATAACTCGCCGTAACAGCGCCGGAGAGAACTACATTGTCGAGACCGATCGGACCGACTTCGGAGCAGTAATCGCCGTCTTCATCATCCCAGCCGCCGTCGGAGACGAACTCAAACCGCAGCTTCACGCCATCGGTGCCATCGGGAAGCTCAAAGTCGAAGACTTGGCCCGCATAGTTGATCGGGGCGCCAGGCGCACCCTCGATACCGGCGTCGAGATTGTCGACGGTCAGAATTTCGAGCTCATTGGCGCCGTCGAAGCAGACGATCACAACCTTTGAGTAGTCGTAAACGCCGCCTTCGGAGTCTGTGTAGTACTGCATGCCAATGGTGATATCACCGGCGCCGAGTGTCAGAAGCGGACCGGTTATTCTCTGACACAGGTCGCCGGCGTAGCCATAGCTCTCATTTTCGGCGCCTGCATCACAAGCCCAACACTCTGCCATAGCGCGGGATTTCTCCCCGCCACACCAGAGGTGTCCGGCTGTCGCATTGGTCATCGGAGCGGTGGCGGGGTACTCGTAATCGGTGGCTAGATAACGATCCCACCAAGTCGTTCCAAGGTTCAATGTCTGGTCAATGCCATACCAACCCTGCATGGTGCCATCGGCGAAATCCCAGACTCCGCCAAGAATGGCATAGCCACTACCATCATGGCCGCCATAACAGAATGTATCGGCCCGTGTGTTTGCATAGGTCACCTTCGGCGCATCGCTCAGCGACTCATTCACAGCAGCCTTCGAGGACCGAAGGAACATATCGCTGCGAGGTTCTACCGCATGAGCATTCACCGTGACCGCCAAAAGACACAAGCAGGCCAGGATTAAGAAGCTCTTCCTCATTTTTGCCTCCATGGTTGTCCTTCTCGTGATCAGAGAGAACCTCATTCTGCCAGTTCATGAGATCCCCTCTCTCCCCCCGGCATCGGGGATGACACCGCCGACGCCGGTTGCACCATCAAAACCTGTCCCGGGTCAACCCCTGGACGGTGCAAGACTTTAACATATTTCCGATACTGCCCGCGAACTCCCTGACTCCCATCACCTCCTCGATCAGGGAGCCCTCTGAAAAATCCGGCTTGTACTCATCCGCCGGATATTGCTCGGCGCACAACTTCACCGCAGGTCGGAGAAGGAGAATTCTTTGACGAGTTCGATCCTCCACCAATTGATGCAATCCCCAAGCTGCACGTCTCGTCAGAGGGGGGAGTCCAGACGTGGCATGTTATGGGATAACTGCCCCTACC
>JBDRBC010000010.1:0-3450 GCA_043823125.1 bacterium
ATCTCCCGGGGCGCATCGCCCATGGCCCGCGCCGTGTTGCCGAACAACGCCTCCTGCTGTTGGGCACTCATCATCCGGAAAAGCGCGCCGGGCTGGGAGTAGTAATCGTCGTCGTCCTCGCGATGATTCCAGTGATCGGCCGCCCCTTCCAGGCTGAGCGGCGGTTCGGAGAAGTCGGGCTGCTCCTGCCACTCGCCGTAGCTGTTGGGTTCGTATCCCAGCGTGCTACCGTGGTTGCCGTCCACCCGCATGGCCCCGTCGCGGTGGTAGCTGTGGAACGGGCAGCGGGACCTGTTGACCGGGATGAGGTGGTGGTTGACTCCCAGCCGGTAGCGCTGCGCATCGCCGTAGGAAAAGAGCCTCCCCTGCAGCATCTTGTCCGGAGAGAAGCCGATGCCCGGGACGATGCTGGCCGGATTGAAGGCCGACTGCTCGACCTCGGCGAAGTAGTTCTCCGGGTTGCGGTTCAGCTCGAGGACACCCACGTCCATCAGCGGGTAGTCGCCGTGGGGCCAGACCTTGGTCAGGTCGAACGGATTGAAGGGACACTTGGCGGCGTCCTTCTCGGGCATCACCTGGATCTTCATGTCCCAGCGCGGGAAGTCCCCCTTCTCTATGCTCTCGTACAGGTCGCGCTGGTGGCTCTCCCGGTCCTTGGCGATGATCGCCTCGGCCTCTTGGTCGGTCAGGTTGCGGATCCCCTGCTGGGTCTTGAAGTGGAACTTGACCCAGTGCCGCTTGCTGTCGGCGCTGATCAGGCTGAAGGTGTGGCTGCCGTACGCGTTCATGTGACGGTAGGAATACGGGATGCCGCGTTGGCTCATCGTGATCGTCACCTGGTGCAGCGCCTCGGGCAGCGAGGTCCAGAAGTCCCAGTTGTTGCGGGCGCTGCGCAGGTTGGTGCGGGGATCGCGCTTGACGGCATGGTTGAGGTCAGGGAACTTGAGCGGATCGCGCAGGAAGAACACAGGCGTGTTGTTGCCCACCAGATCCCAGTTCCCTTCCTGGGTGTAGAACTTGATGGCAACCCCGCGGATATCGCGCTCGGCATCCGCCGCGCCGCGCTCGCCGGCCACGGTGGAAAAGCGCACGAAAAGGTCGGTCTTCTTCCCCACTTGGGAGAAGATCTTGGCCTTGGTGTACTTGGTGATATCATGGGTGACGGTGAAGGTACCGTAGGCCCCCGACCCCTTGGCGTGCATGCGCCGTTCGGGAATGACTTCCCGGTCAAAGTGGGCCAGTTTCTCCAGAAACCAGACGTCCTGTAACAGCATCGGACCACGCGGCCCGGCGGTCATCACGTTCTGGTTGTCGGCGACAGGAGCGCCGGCGTTGTTGGTCAGTTTCTTCTTTTCACTCATCGTCCTTCTCCTTGGGCGAGGGGGTTTCGCCACTTCAGTTTTGAAAACCGTGAAAAGTCGGCATCGGTAGAAACCAGCTCGCAGCCGTGCTCGATGGCAAGCGCTGCCAGATGGGCATCTGTAACCAGATTGGCGACAGCCTGACCCTCCTCGAGCATCAGCCGAAAAACGATCCAATGCCGCTCGGTGGGCCGGACGACTCTTACACACGGCTGGTCCAGCCAGCTCTGCACGCGAGTAAGTGATTGCTCGAGGGAAAGCGGATTCTCGAAGATCCGGGGATTAGTCCCTATCCGAATAAATGCGGACAAAACTGTCCAGCACAGACAGATAATACCGGTCCCGGATATCTGATCGTCCCACCACGAACGCGCCTGCTGGTGATGAGGGTGAAGCGCGTCTTCCGCGTACAGAAGAATATTGGCATCGACGAGAATCAACGGGAATCTTCCCCTTCGATCTGAGCCAGCAATTCCTGGATGTTATCTAGATTGCGCCCCGGCCGGAGCCCCATGGCGTGCGGTTCTGTTTTGTAAGGACGCTGCTTCCCGGGTTGTTCTACCTGGTCCAGGCCAGCCCGCAGAGCTTCGTTAATGATTGTTCTAAATGGTGCGTCCAATTTGGCGGCAACGGCACGTGCTCGCTCTATAACATCATCATCTAATGTTAGTGTCGTTCTCATAATAATAGCATCATAGTCATCAATACAAATGATGTCAAGGCATCATTTGTATTCCCGAAACCCGGCACATGGCGACGAGCCTTTCCCCCACCAGGGAGACGGACTGGGGCGACTGTGCGCCGATGCAGGCCATCACCCGCCGCAACTCCCGCTGGCGGCCGTAGAAACCGTCAACGGTGCGAATCATGGCCCGGTTCAGGTAAGGGATTGAGCTGCATGGTGGCTGATATTCCAGCTGTCTCGAAGACGGAATGAAGAACTATGGCTCTCCGGTTGAATATAGGAAAGCCATAGTTTCAACAAATGCTTACGCCGCCCTGGGTCGTGCGCCTGGCAATCCCTATTTTCCCTTCTCCAGTCGCTTCTTCAGATGCGCTTCCACCTCCTGGTAGATCTGGATCATCCGCTCCTGCTCCCGGTCGTCGAAGCGCGTCGAGAGTGTCTCCAGGTATTCGATCCCGCCCCGGGTGAGGTTGAGCATGTGCTCCAGGGCCGGTCCGTCGAAAGGCGTCTCTCCGCCACAGCGGATGTACACCGGCGAGGTGTGGGCCGCCATGTACTGCGCCGGGGTGTTCCCCGCGCCGCTGCACCGGGCCGCGATCCAGCCGGCCCCCTTCACCTTGATCTTCTCCGAGAGGGTCAATTTCGCGGCCCCATGCCGGGCTTCCTCCCGGGCCACCACCCTGCCGTTGAGCACGATCTCGAGGTCGCCCACCTTCCAGGCGCTCTCGGCCACGGCTTTCACCTCCACCGTGCCCCCATTGCCCCGCATCTCGATGGTCTTGCCGATCCGCTTGCCGTCTACCCGCATGTCCAGCAGCGGCCCGTTCGTCGAAATCGTGCAGCCGGCGCGCACGGCCTTCGCCCAGTTCTCGTAGGTGAACGGCTTGTCCGGGTTCAACTTGGCATAGGTGCGCAGGCTGCCCAGCGCGCAGTACGCCCCCATCTTGTCCGTGCCCCCGGCCACGGCCACGCGGTACCCGTTGTTCAGGTACCGGTACCACTCCTGCACCGGAAAACCGCCGCCCCTGTTCTGGCGGATCTCCAGCGCATCCACCACCCCCTTGACCGCCAGCACCGGATCCTCGGTAAAACCGCAGTACGGGAAGTGCGGTCGGATCACCACCCCATCCTTGGCCTTGCACTCCTGGGCCCACTCGGTGAGGGTCCGGTAGTCCGGATCCCCCACCCAGGCCTCGCCGACCCCCCCGCAGCACATCGGGAAAACCGGCGACCCCTTGGTCCCCAGCATGGAGATGTGACCGAGCATGTGATTGCGGTTCTCGGTGCCCACCCAGACTACGGTGTCGTTCTCCACGGCTCCCGCGCGGCCGGAAATATCGCCGACGTTAGTGAACAGCCGGCCCCACTGACTGGCGAGCAGGTTGACCACATTGACTCCTTCAC
>JBDRBC010000011.1:0-2152 GCA_043823125.1 bacterium
CGAAGCGCGAGGTGCTCGGGAGAGGAAACCGGTGGTGAGAGAGGCCCCTTCCGGCGACGACGCCCCGTTCTTGAAGTGTGAGCTGGAAACGTACGGCTTCACGTTACCGCTTCCGCAGCGCCCCGTGACATGCGGTTCTTATGGTAATATCGGGTTTGACGGTTACCAGTGTAGGCTGGTGCGGGCAGGCTGGTGCGCAGGTGTGGCGGCCGGTGTCCGGCTAGCGTCTGCGCCGGTGCTGTTGCATTGTCGGATTGTTCTGTAGGAGGAACGCGAGATGAAATGGTTTGTGGCGCTAATGACATCGGTAGTGTTGGGTGTTGCCTCCGCGGGGGCGATCACCATCAATGAGATCAACTATGACGACGACGGGGCGGACTTCGAAGAGTTCGTCGAGCTGTACCACGCCGGTGGAGGTGACTTCACCGGCTACGACTTGGTGTTGTACACCGGCAATGACGGAACTGAGTACAGGCGCGTCGGCCTCGGCGTTATTCCTGCGGACGGATACTACGTCGTTGGTGTCGTGGGCGTGCCCAACGTGGACGCGACCTTCCCCGGCGGCTCAAACCAGATTGAGAACGGGGCTCCGGACGGGATTGCAATCGTGCAGACGGGCACGTCCTGCGTCCAGTTCCTCAGCTACGAAGGCAGCTTTGCCGCGACGGACGGAGAGTGCGCCACGGTGACCTCGACGGACATCGGCGCGGTCGACATCGATCCGGCAGGTCCGGAGCTGGACGTCGTGCTGCAGCGGATTCCGAACGGCACGGGGACCTTCGTGGCCGCCGGTGACGGGGCCAGCAACGGCGTGGCCCAGGACGGGACCCCTGGGCTCGTGAACGTCATCCCCGGTCCGGGGGCGCCGACTGCTTACGGAAAACTCACCACCACCCAGGTGAATACGGAGACGGACCCCATTGAACTGTGCGCCGGTGGCGGCGAGGGGACTCTGAGCTTCGAGATCACCGCCCTGCCCGCCAGTGGAACGCTGGAAGACGGCGGCGTCACCATCGTCGCGGTGCCCCATGCGGTGGTCGGAAACCTCACCTACGTCCCCACCAGTCCGACCTACTCGGGCTTGGACGTCTTCTCGTTTAGGGCCTGGGATTCGGCAGCTTCGCCCCAACCGTCGGCCGTGGTCAACCAGGAAGTGGCGGTACAGCAGAACACCGTCCTGATCTCCGAGGTCATGTACACCCCCAGCTCGTTCCAGAGCACATACGAGTACATCGAGATCTACAACAACAGCGGATCGGCTGTACAGTTGACCCGGTTGGACACCAGCACCGGCACGACCACCGACACCACGGACAACCTGACCAGTAACGGCACTCCGCTGGAGATTCCCGCCAACAGCATGCGGATCATCGCGATCGACAACACCGCCATGTATCCGGACAGTGCGGAGGAGTTCCGCTGCGAGTGGGGCAGCCTGAAGGACGAGTACATCATTCGCATTCCGGTGGACCAATGGGAGTTTCTGTTCAGCAACGCGGATCCCGACTGCACCGCGTCCACAGGTTCGCGGATCCTCCTGTTTGGTGCTAGCGACGTGGTGCTCGACGCGGTGGACCTGACCATCCGCTCGTCCTCCAACTGTTCGGGAACCAGCTACGCCATCGACGACTTCATGGTGACCCTGCAGTGTGGCGGTACCCTGGACACCGAGTGCAATGACAACAGCGCCGCCTGGAACTGCACGTCCAACCTTACCCTGGGGCGGCGGACCGGCGTGACCGGCGATACGGGAAGTCCGGCATTTGTGCCCTTCCTCTACCAGTCGCCTCAGTACGACGATCCGTGCTACGGAGCGTGCTGTCTGCCGGACGGCACCTGCGCCGATGACAACGTTACCATGTCCGAATGCTACACGGACCTGTGCGGCCAGGACTTCGCCCTCGGCTCCACCTGCCCGTTCCCGGGCACGTGTGAACCCCTTCCGGGCAATAAGTGCTGCGTGCCGACGGGCTACTGTTTTGACCTCACCGAGTGCGAGTGCCTGCTGTTCGGTGGCGACTGGGATGGCGGCGATACCTGCGACTTCCCCAATCAGTCCACTGGCGAGTGCCCGGTAGAGGTGCTTCTGGTGATCAACGAGCTGGACTACGACACGCCGGGCACCGACGTGGACGAGTTCATCGAGCTGTAC
>JBDRBC010000012.1:0-4195 GCA_043823125.1 bacterium
GTATCATTCCTCTTCTCGACGGTCGGTCCGCGCTGATCCGAGGGAGCACGGCTTTTCTCCTCGAACTTTGCCTTGTCCGTCATTTATGGCACCTCACCTGGCCTGAATGTGTCGGTCCTTGCTACGCCCCATGATTTCCTCGGGGAAGTTCCTTGAAATCGAGAGAAAGGCATTCGGGCTGGCTTGTCCCAACCCACACCTCGACGCCATCTGCATCGTCTCGCCGAGGCGCTCCATTTCCTTGAGATAGACCGAGGGACACTGGCCGTCGATCAGCAGCTCCACGCCTTTGATAAGTTGCCGGTTGCCCTCCCGACACGGGGTGCATTGGCCGCAAGACTCTTCCAGGAAGAACTCGAGGAAGTTGCGAACGACCTCCAGCAGATCGCGGCCTGGACCGAAGACTATGACTGACCCGCCCGTGGGAACGTCTTCGAAGGCGATGCGGCGGTCGAATCCGGAGGGAGGGATCGTGATACCTGAAGCGCCACCGACCTGTACGGCTTTCGCGTCGGTTCCTCCGACTTCTACAAGCAGCTCGGTCACGGTGATGCCCAGGGGAAACTCGTAGACCCCTGGTTTCAGACAGTCTCCGGAAACACTGAACAGCTTCGGCCCCGTCGATGCCTCGGTCCCTATCCCGTTGAACCACGCGGCCCCTCTGGCCAGGATGCAAGCCGCCCAGGCCAGCGTCTCGACGTTGTTGACTATGGTCGGACAACCGAGAAACCCGGTGTCCACGGGAAAGGGGGGGCGGTTGCGGGGCTCGCCGCGATGCCCTTCGAGCGATTCGATCAGCGCTGTTTCTTCGCCACAGACATACGCGCCGGCTCCGAGCTGGATCCTGATGTCGAAGTCGAACCCTTCCGTGTCGAGGATCCGCTTCCCCAGGAGGTTCTTGCGCCGGAGATCCGCCAAGGCGGATTCGAGATGCGGTCTCAAATGGGCGTATTCTCCACGCAGGTAGACGATGCCCTCGCTGGCGCCGATAGCTCTGGCCGCAATGGTCATGCCTTCGAAGACGAGGTTTTCGAATCGAGATAGAATAACGCGGTCTTTAAACGTGCCTGGCTCACCTTCATCCGCGTTGCAGATGACGTACTTCCGTTGCCCTCTGGCAGCGGCACAGAGATTCCACTTGACCCCGACCGGGAAGCCGGCGCCACCACGTCCTTTGATCTTGGAAGCCTGGATCTCGTCTATGATGTCCGCACGGCTCATGTCGAGAGCTACCTTCAGCGCATTCTCAGGCTCGATTTCCTCGAATGTCAGCCTGTTCGCGGTCGAATCCTTCATGCTAGCAACTCCTCCCCGCAACGTGTCGCGAAGCCCCTGAATACCTGCCGACATTCCTCCAGGATCGCGTGGACTTGTCCGGGAGTCACCTCGGTGTAAACACGATCGTTCACCAGCATTGCCGGCCCTAGATCGCACATGCCCAGGCAGCTCGTCCATTCCAGGGTGAACTGGGTGTCCTGGGTGGTCTCACCGAACCCGATCCCGAGGTCGTTCTCCAGCTGGCGGGCTACCTCATCCCGGCCTGCCATGTCACAGGATATGGTCCGGCACAGGCGAATCACGAAGTGTCCCTTGGGCTCGTGGTCCAGAAAACTGTAAAAGGTCACGACGCTGTAAACCTCTACGGGGTGGATACCGAGCACGTCGGCGATGATCTGCATTGCGAATGGGCTGACGTGCCGTTGCTCGCTCTGTACCTCTTGCAGGATGGGGAGAAGCGCCCTTCGATGGCGGCCAAAGCGCTCGGCAAGTTCTTTGATTCTGTCGCTGAGCCTCTCGCGTTCCGTAACGAGCATGGGTCAATCCTCCTGAGATGCGAGCAACTTACGGACCCGTGTTATCAACTCATCTCTTGTCACGGGTTTCTCCAGGAACTCGTCCACCGGCACGAGCTCGCTGTCCGGCCCGTATTCCATACCGGTTACCTTGCCAATGCTCGTCAGCATGACGATGGGATGGTCAAAGCCCGCCTTGCGCATTCCACGAGCCATAGCGATTCCGTCGTCGGGCTGGTCCATCATGACGTCCAGGATGACCAGATCAGGCTGGTGGTCGCTCACTGATTTCATTCCCTCATCCCGGTTGTAGGCTGTCTTGACCTCGAACCCCTCCTGTTCCAGAAACAGGCGACAGGTATCCACGAAATCGGGATCATCGTCGATGATCAGGATCATGGCCATGCTCGACCTCCTAACTTCAGACCACTACTGCGGAGCGACATCTCTTCAGCAAAAAGAGACCCGGGTAATTCAGCGCTCAGGGCTAACCTCCCACGCGGACACCCGTGTCCGCATTAGTGGGTAACGGAAGCATTATCCGTCTGACGGTGTTCCGGCCCGGCTTGTTCGCTCCTCCAAGGTGGCTGCTCCATGACCGGACTCGCCGATGAGGGCCAATAACAAGATGTGTACCAAACCACAGGCAGCCGAGAGGATTTGTAACATGTGGAAAAATAGTGAATTGCAGAGGTCGCAGCGGTAGCCCGATCCGATAATCCCCCCTACCCTCTCAGCCAGTGGACAGCGGATCCTGCAGATTGTCACCAATTCATTGACATCTCTTCGATAACAGAACGTCTCCAGGTTCTGCCACTCACTCCGGCGCTTTCCTGGATGCGCAACGCCTTACGAAACCACACGTTGCCCAATGCAACTCTTCCGGCGCCTGGATCAGCCCTGCGGCACCCCACTTGCATGTGTCGCCGCCGAGACGAACAGCCTGGAATCTACAAACGATGAACGATCGAAATCTTTTGGCTGGAGGCTGCTCTCCGTTTCCAGGGGCCCGGGAATGTACGACTACCCAAGTGAGAGCCATATGCAAGGTCAGACCGGCTACTGCGAAAAGACCATCCTGGGCCATGAGGCATCCAGCGGAAAAGAGAGCCCAGCGGGTCAGGCCTCAGGGACAGAAGGAGCAACGTCGGCTGCGGAAGGGAACACCTCAAGGGTCGTTGAACCGGGCACCTTCAAGCCCAACCGGCACTTCTACCCGCAAGTGCTCAACGCCCATATCCACCCCCTGGTCCGCTATTTCCTGGACTTGGGCAACAGCCGCATAGCTGAGCGTTGCTGCCATCTGCATCCCGAAGCGCTGCCCAGCGCCGTTCACTCGGCGCTCTCCCGAAAAATGTGTCATTTCCAGTGGGCTGGCGCTGATCTCCTGAAGGTCGCCACCGAGGGAGGGCTGCGGTCGCTGGTGGTGCTCGAGGTCAACTCCTGCCCCTCCGGGCAAAAGTCGATGCCCCCGCTCAGCGAGCGAGAGGAACAGGCCGGTTACCGCAACCTGCTCGAACGCACCTTCGCAACCATGCTGCGCCGGCGCCACCTTCCGCTGGGAGGTCTGGCGGTACTCTATGACAAGAACCAGACGGAAGTGGCCGGTTATGCTGCGGTGCTGGCCGACTTGACCGAGCAACCGGTTCACCTGGTCCCCTGCTTCGATGGCGACCCAGAGCCCAAGGTCCGCTTCACCGAAACCAACGTGCTCGAGATCAACGCGGCCGGAGGAGGCTGGCATCCGATTCGCGCGGCCCTGCGTTACGTTACCCAGCGGCCCTGGAATCGCCTACCGCTGATGTGTCGTACCTTGCTCTTCAATCCCGTGCTCGTGTGCCTGGCCGGAGGGCGCAACAAGATGCTCGCTGCGAAGGCTTACGATATGTACAACTCCGAGCTGCGTTCAGGGGGTTTGAAGATCCGGACACCGGAGACCATCTGGGACGTCACCCTGAACGAGGTGCCATTCTGGGTCGAGCGCCTGGGTGGAGTGGCGGTAGTCAAGGTGCCCTATTCCAATGCCGGCCAAGGTGTCTACACGATCACCAGCGATGCGGAACTCAAGGCATTCCTGGGCCAGGAGCATCGTTACGACCGCTTCATCGTACAGGCTCTGATCGGCAACGTCGGGTGGAGTTCCCGCAGCCGCGACGGAAGGCTCTATCACGTCGGCATGATGCCCACTGCCGAGGGTGAGATCTTCGCCGCGGACCTTCGCTTCATGGTGGGCTCCGGAGCCGAAGGTTTCTTTCCAGTCGCCATGTACGCCCGTCGGGCGCCAGAACCCCTGGCCCCCAAACTCACGGCCAATACTCCTTCCTCGTGGGAAATGCTCGGTACCAACCTGTCATTCCGCCGAAAGGATGGGAGCTGGGGGACCGCCACCGAGCGTCTCCTGC
>JBDRBC010000013.1:0-2681 GCA_043823125.1 bacterium
ACCCGGTCCAGGTCCTCCTTGTACGCCACGCCGATCTGCATGTCGAAGCGCCGGATGGGGAAGTGGGTCAGGTTGGTCACCTGGGTCTTGATGATCGTCTCGTTGGGAATCCGGACGTAGAGATTGTCGAAGGTGCGCAGCTTTACCGAGAGCAGATCGACGCTGAGCACCTCGCCGGTGGTGTTGTCCACCGTGATGACGTCGCCCACCACGAACGGCCGCTCGGCGATGAGGAAGATGCCGCTGATCAGGTTCGAGGCGGAGGTCTGGGAGGCGAAACCGATGGCCACGGTCAGGATGCCGGCGGCGCCGAGCAGGACGCCGAGCTGCAGGCCAAGCTGGTTCAGGCAGAGCATGAAGACCAGCAGCAACAGCCCGTAGAAGACGATGCGGCGGATCAGCATCGCCGTCTGCACGGTGGAGCGCTGGCGCACGAGACGCAGCGTGCCGCCGGCCGCCAGCCGGGCCACGACCCAGCCGATCACGAGGATGAAGACGGCGTGCAGGATGTCGATCAGCCGCTCATGCGTGATGAACTCGTCGAGGCCGAAGTCGAACAGATCGCCCACGTCAGGCACCTCCCCCGAGTAATCCGCCGAAGGCGCGCATGAGCAGGCCGCGGGTCGGCTCCTCGCGCGGCCCGCTCAGCCGCCGGGCTTCCTTGACATGTGAAGGCGGCTTCTTGCTCAGCTCCAGGATGGCGTGCTCGCCCGCCTCCCGCCGCTGGAAGGTCACCACCTCGGTCCAGAGCGCGCCGTCCGGCGACCCGAAGATGGACATGTTCGGCAGCGGCAGCTTGATCTTCTCCACCGCGAGGTTCGCGTCAGTGCGATTGCGGACCTGCACGGCGGACAGTACCCGGTGCGGCCGCACCAGCAGGTTCTCGAGCTGTAGCCGCGCGCTTGTCTTCTGGGCGTAGCAGAGTTCACCCTCACGGGTGTTCGGGCCGAACCAGGTATCCGACGGCCGGAAGAGCGGGGTATCGAGAAACTCGCGCAACGGCTCGCCCATCTCGATGCGCAGCCACAGGGCCGTACTGATGTACAGGACCAGCTCCTCGCCGGGCGGCAACAGGAACGGCATCACGGGGTTGACCACCACCGGGCGGTCGGCCAGCCGGGGACTCAGTTTCACTCGCGGCTGGGTATGCCGGAAACCGATACGACGGTTGTCCGCGGCGTCCTCGGGGATGTCGTCCGCGGCGGGGACCTCGATCCGGAGCGTGTCGTCCAGGGGGTCATCCCCGCGACGGCAGGCAAATCGCCACTCCCGCGGCGAGCGCGCCAGCCAGAACCGGAACGGTCCCACCTGCCAGGCGGCCGTGGCGCCGTCATCGAGATCGTAGTCCCCCCACCAGGAGGTTCCTGCGCGCTTGGTCTCGGTCATATCACTGCTCTTCTCGATGTTGGCCGCGGGACTCACAACCAGCGCCGGCGTCGGAAGAATCCCATCATGAAGCCGGCCATGGTGCAGACGACGCCCCAGAAGATCGGGTAGCTCCACTTCCACCCCAGCTCGGGCATGTGCTCGAAGTTCATGCCGTAGATGCCGGCCACGAAGGTCATGGGCACGAAGATGGTGGAGATGATGGTCAGCACCTTCATGACCTCGTTCATCCGGTTGCTGATGCTCGACAGGTAGAGGTCCTGCATGCCCGACAGCATGTCGCGGATGGACTCGACCATCTCGGCCACCTGGATGGTGTGGTCGTAGACGTCGCGCAGGAACGGGCCGGTGACCTCCTGGACGAGCCCGGACTCGGCGCGCTCGAGACCGCTCACCACCTCGCGCAGCGGCCAGACGGAGCGCCGCAGCAGGATCATTTCCCGTTTCAGCTCGTGGATCGTGTGCAGCAGCTCGGAACTCGGATGCTCGAGCAGTGCTTCTTCGAGGGCCTCGAGCTGTTCGCCGTACTGCTCGAGGATCAGGAAGTAGCCGTCCACCACCGCATCGAGCAGCGCGTAGGCGAGGTAATCCGCGCTGAGCTTGCGGATGCGCCCCTTGCCCTTGCGCAGTCGCTCGCGCACCGGCTCGAACACGTCGCCGGCGCGCTCCTGGAACGAGAGCACGAAGTTCTCGCCGAGAACCAGGCTCACCTGCTCGGATTCGACCCGCCGGGTCTCGGCTTTGTAGTGGAGCATGCGGCAGACGATGTAGAGGTACGTCTCGAAGTCTTCCAGCTTCGGTCGCTGGAAGGTGTTGACGATGTCCTCCTGCACGAGGGGGTGCAGACCGAAATGGCCGCCGAGCCGCTTCAGCAGGTCCGTATCGTGCAGACCGGTGACGTTGATCCAGGTCACCGAACTCTCGTCCCGGTAATGAAAACACTCGCCTATGTCGTCGACCTCGCGCTCATCGAGCCGCTGCGGATCGTAGTCGATGACGGAGACCACCACCTGGTCGACCTTGGGCTCGCCGTGGTACACCACCGTACCTGGCGATTGGGCGACCCGCTGCTTCATGCGATGGAAAAATCGTGCCATTTACATTCCTTTCCCGGGTCGGACGTGAGGGCCTCATAGTCCCAGTCTCACCCTTGAGCGTCAATATGGGATTAAGGTGGTTGTACGAAGGGGTCGCCGCCATTATCCTGGCGGTACTTGGTTCCCGGCGGCAGCGTCGCAATCCGCCCTGCCTGCGTGATGGCCTCGACAGAAACTAGGTACACTCGTGTCACTGCT
>JBDRBC010000014.1:0-7995 GCA_043823125.1 bacterium
CACAATTACGGCACGTTCGAGAAGCGGGGGGAAGGCTACGGCCTCGTCGAGGCGTGGCTCGAGATTCATCGCGAAGAGTGGCCCGGCGTCGCAGTGGGCGAACTCCTGGTCGGCAACGGCACGCTAGAAATCGGCGGCCCCCTCCTCAACAGCGGGGACATGACCATTGGCTCCACGGCAACCGTGCATTTCGACGGCACGATCCACAACCTGGCCGAAGGGATCCTGATCTTGCGGGGCGATGCCACCGGCTCCGGCAGCTTGATGAATCCCGGGACGGCCACCAAAGACAACCTCGGCCCCAGCGAGTTCCAACCGTGGTTCTACAATATCTTCGACCACGAGACCGGCGAGCGGGGCGTCCTGGAGATCCTGGGCGGCACCGGCACCCTGGCCAACGTCAGCAACTCCGGAACCGTGTTCACCGACGCCGGCGCCAGCCTCATCATCACGACGTCCTTCACCAACTGGTGGCATGGCGTGATCAGCGGCGAAGGCAACTTCGATGTGTCGGGCGCCACCTTCCTCAACTACGGCTCCGGCAGCCCCGGCACGTCGCCCGGCAGCTTGAACTTCTTGGGCAACTACACGGCGGAAACGACCAGCCGGCTGTACGTGGAACTGGGCGGCCATGTGGCCGGGGACGATTACGATCAGGTGAACGTTTCCGGCTCGGCCACCTACGGCGGGGCGCTGCACGTCAGCCTGATCAACGGCTTCGAGCCGGACGAGTTCGACACCTTCACGGTCTTCACCACCGGCGGCAAGTCGCCGGCCGGCGGTCGCGGCGGATTCGACTGCTACACCGGGCTCCAGCTCGACTCGGGGCTCTATCTCGAGCCGGTAGTAGAAGAGCACAGCTTCCTCCTGGTGGCCAAAAACATCCCCGTGAGCAACACACCACCCGAGGCCTTCCGGGACACCTACGCCACGGACCAGGCCACCACCATCACCCTGACGCCGCTGGCCAACGACAAGGACAAGGACAAGGACGACCTGAGCCTCGTCTCCCTGGCCACTGCAGGCACCCAGGGCGTCGCCTACATCGACTCCAATTCCACCACCATCACCTTCATCCCGAGCATGTCCTACGCCGGGGAAGACAGTTTCGTCTACACGGTGGGGGACTGCATGGGCGCCACCGATACGGCCATGGTGGTCATCGATGTGGCGGATCTGACCGCCGTCGACCAGGGCGAGACCGCGTCCGCGGAGTTCCGCCTGCATCCCAATTATCCCAATCCGTTCAATCCCCAGACCCGGATCAGTTTCGATCTACCGGTGGCAGGGCACGCCACGGTTGTGATATACGATATCCGGGGGCGCCGCATCAGGACTCTCACCGACAGTTTCCAGGAAGCGGGGACGGTCACCCTGGACTGGTTCGGGCGCGACGATCGCGGCCGCAAGGTTCCTTCGGGGGTGTACTTCGTCCAGCTTGCCGCGCAACACCAGGTCGCCACCCACAAGCTCGTCCTGCTGCGATAGTCTCTCGATCAGGGGGGAGAGTTCATGCCCGATACGCCCCGTACCGACGTCACCTCGTTGCTGCTCGACCTCGGCGCCGGGACACACGATCAAAAGGACGTGTCGGACCGGCTGTATCAGGCCGTCTACCGGGAATTGCGCCAGGTCGCCGGATCGCTCATGCGCGGGGAGCGGCAGGACCACACCCTGCAGCCCACCGCCCTGGTCCACGAGGCGTATCTGCGTCTGGTGGACCAGACCCGCACCGAGTGGAAGAACCGGGCGCATTTCTTCGGCATCGCGGCCCGGGCCATGCGGCAGATCCTCGTGGATCACGCCCGCAAGCACCGCTCCCTGAAACGCGGCGGCGACCGTCAGAAGGTCACCCTGGACGACAACCTGCAAGATTCCGCGGAACTGAGCTTCGAGATCCTCGCGCTGCACGACGCCCTGGAAAAACTGGCCAGCGAGGACGAACGCATGGCGCGCGGGGTCGAGCTACGCATCTTCACCGGCATGCTGTCCCGGGAGGTGGCCCACGTCATGGGCATCAGCAAGCGAACCGTGGACGAGGACTGGAAGGTCGCCAAGATGTGGCTCAGCCGAGAACTCGCCGATCGGGACAACCAGGACGCTCCAAACGACCAGGACGACCAGGACGAGCCATGACCACCAACCGCTTCGCCAAGATCAGAGAGATCCTGCTGGCGGTCTCCGATCTCTCACTGACGGAACAGACGGACTACCTGGACACGGCCTGCGCCGACGACCCCGAACTGCGCCGGGAGATCGAATCCATCCTCGCCCATAACGACAATGCACCGGAAATCATCCGGACCGTGGGCGTGGGCGCCCTGCTCGCTCGCCACGGTAACGAGTTTCTGCAGGAGCCGGCAGCGGAATTCCCCGAGCAGATCGACGCCTACCGTATCGTGGAAGTCCTCGGCGAGGGCGGCATGGGCGTGGTCTATCTCGCGGAACAGATCGAGCCCATCCGGCGTCAGGTCGCGCTCAAGCTCATGCGCTGGGGGTTGAACCTGGACCAGGTGGTCGCGCGGTTCGAGTTGGAACGCCAGACCCTGGCCCTGATGGAGCACCCGAACATCGCCAAGGTGCTGGCCGCCGGGGCGGACGCTCAAGGGCGGCCGTACTTCGTCATGGAGCTGGTGCGTGGCGCGCCCATCACCAAGTTCTGCGCCGAGAACGAGATTCCCATCGAGGACCGACTGCGGCTGGTCATCCAGGTGTGCAAGGCGGTCCAGCATGCCCACCAGAAGGGCATCATCCACCGCGATCTGAAACCGTCCAATCTGCTGGTCGCCAGGCAGGACGGTGTTCCCACACCGAAGGTGATCGACTTCGGCATTGCCAAGGCCGTCGAGGAGTCGGCGGTGGAGATCGCCCAGCTCACCCGGGAAGGGCAACCCATCGGCACCCTCAAGTACATGAGCCCGGAACAGACGCGGGGCAACTCCCGTGGCATCGACACCCGCAGCGATGTCTATTCCCTGGGCGCCATCCTGTACGAGTTGCTCACCGGATCGGCGCCGTGCGAACCCAGCAGCCCCTCACTCATCGATCAGGTCCGCGCCACCTGCGAGGAGGCGCCGCGACCGTTCAGCGAGCTGGGGTCCGGAGCACCCGATATCGACCGGGATCTGGAGATCATCGCCTTCAAGGCGCTGGCCAAGGACCCGATCGATCGCTACCAGAGCGTATCCGACCTGGGCGGCGACCTGGAGCGGTTCCTGAATTCCGAGCCCATCATCGCCCGCCCCCCCAGCACCACCTACCAGCTCAAGCGGCTCATCGAGCGGAACAAGCTACCCTCCCTGCTGGTGGGCAGTATCGCCGTGATGGTGATCGCCTTCGGCATCTGGATGAGTTTCCTCTACACGCGCTCGGAGGCGAACCTCAAGCGGGCACTACAGGCCGAGGGCGAGGCAGGCGAGGTCTCCGACTTCATGGTCGGCCTGTTCGAGATCTCCGATCCCAGCGAGGCGCGAGGCAACAGCATCACCGCCCGGGAAATCCTCGACGAGGGGGCCGAACGCATCGAGCAGGAACTCGGGGACCAGCCCGAGATCCAGTCGCGCCTGATGCACACCATGGGAGTGAGTTACTGCGGTCTCGGGATCTACGACAGATCCCAATCGTTGCTGGAGTCCGCGCTGGTCCAGCACGATGCGCTCTCCAGCGATCGGACCCTGGCCGAAGCGGAAATACTCACCGATCTGGGCAGCGTCTATCTGAACAGCGGTCAGACCGCCGCCGCGGACAGCTGTTTCACCAGCGCCCTGGCCATCCGGCGGGAGCAGCTGCCGCCGGACGACCCGCGGGTGGCGGCCGGTTTGGCGAATCTCGGTTGGGCCTACGCCATCGAGGGGAGATTCGCGGAATCGGAAACCATGCTGGTGGACGCCGTGGCGATTCTGGAGGAGTTTCCCGATTTCGAACCGCGCGCCCTCCCTGCGACGGTGAACAACCTGGCCCAGGTGTACCAGGTCAACGGGAAGCTGGACCAGGCCGAGGCTCTCTACCTTCGCGCCCTCGCCATGCGCGAGGAGCGGCTTCCCGTGGACCATCCCGACATCGCCAACAATCACAGCAACCTCGCCAGCTTCTACACCGTCCGTGGCGAACCTGCCACGGCGACGGCGCATGCGCAGCAGGCGCTGGATATCTGGGAGAGAATACTGAGTCCCGAGCACCCCGATGTCGCCACCGCCCTCATCAATCTGGCCGAGATCCAGAGGACGGCGGACGACCTGGAATCGGCGGAGCAGAATATCCTCCGGGCCCTCGCCATCATGGAGACTTCACTGGGTCCGGAGCACCGCCAGGTGGCCCGCACCCTCAACAATTTGGGCCTGCTGTACCTGGCTCGAGGTGATCTGACCAAAGCCGAAAACGCCCTCGAACGTTCCCGAGCCATCAATACCCAGAACGAGTCCGCTGAACACCCCCTCACGGTCACGGTGCTGAACAACCTCGGTGAACTCCGGCTGGCGCAGAAACGGCTTCGCGACGCGGAATTACTCTTTCAGCACGTGCTGGAGATCCGCGACCGGCTCTACGGCGCCGACGATCCGCGCACGGCGCTGCCGTTGTACAACCTGGGCCGATTGCGGTTGGCCCAGGGACGTCACGACGAGGCGGAGGAGCTGCTGCTCCGGTCGCTGGCGATTCGTGAACAAACCCTGGGACCGGTGCACTATCGGATCGCCGAGGCCCTCGAAGCGTGTGTCGTGCTGTATCAGGCGCTGGGAAAAGCGGCGGTGGCGGATTCGCTGGCTCTGCTGGCAGTGGCGCAGCGACAGCAGATGTAGCCCCTACCGCTCGGAGCGAACCCGTCGCCGCTCATCAACCGATACGAACCGCCTCCCACGGGGGAGGCGATTCGCTGGTTATCCGGATGCCGGGGGGAGTGCACACGGGAAGTTATAAACCCACGATGACACCGTAGAGGAGAAACGCTCACCAGATGCATGCCATGGGATTCAACCGTCGCTGTCTGAGCTAGATTCGCGTCTTGTCTCCGTACATGATGTTACCTCCCGTTTACTGCGGTGGATTGCCCTTCTACCCAGGACATGCGTAAACGGGCAGCCATATTTGCAACGGCGGCAACTACCAAACCGGTTTCTTCGTAGGGCAGTCGATCCGACCGACTTTCCCGCCCAACCGGGAAGATCAATCGTCCCACAGCTGCGATCGCGAGGGGTATCGCCATGCAGATATCGTCCAACGGTCCGCGAATTTGCTGCCTCGGGCTGACAGTACTGCTGGGGTGTATCTCCTTCGTCCTGACCGGGTGCAAGAACGACGCGCCTCGCTCCGTCACGGTGCCGTTCACCCTCGATCACAACCGCATGCTGGTGGAGGCCGAGATCCTGTCGGCGGACGGTCGCTGGCTGTCCGCTGTCTTGTGGGTCGACAGCGGGAACCCGGAACTCTTCCTGTCCGAACCATTGGCCGCGGCACTGGGGATGGATGCAGTCGACGACATGGACGAGGCCGATAGCGGAGCCCTGGGTGTCTCACCGCCGGCCGGAATACGGATCGGCGGCCTGGAACTCGAAATCACCGACGTGCCCACCAAGATCATGCGGCATCCCGGCTGGCTGTTCAGCACGATGCACAACGACGCCAATCTGCCCGCGACCATCTTGCGTAATTACCGGGTCGTCTTCGACTATCCGCAGCGCCGGCTCACCATTGCGGAACCGGGCAGTTCCTCGATTCGCGGTATTCGCGCCGACGCCTCGGTGCATCCCCGAACCGGCCTGGTGCAGATCGACGCCCTGGTCGACGGCGACAGCCTCAGCCTCGCGCTGGACAACGGCGCATCGTACAGCTTCGTCTCCGGCGAAGTGGTGGACAGCCTCATGAGCCGTCACCCCGAATGGCCACGGATGACCGGCACGCTTGGCCACGCGAACATGTGGGGTTGGTGGCCGCCGGCCGAGGAGACCCTGCCGGTCGTCAGAGCGGCCGCCATCGACTGGGGACCGGTCCGCCTCACCGGTATCGGTCTGGTGGGAGTGTCGGAGATGGCTCCCGGCGGCCCGAGCCTGGGCGACTGGTACTCGCACAAGACAACCCGCCCAGTGCAAGGATTCCTGGGCGCAAACGCGTTCCGTGATTACCGGGTAGAGATCGATTACGAGCGCGCGGTGGTGTACTTCGAGCAAGCCGGCGAACCGGATCCCCACGACATGGATCTGGTCGGCATCGCCCTCCGCAAGGAGCAGGATGGGACCTGCCGGGTCATCGGCGTCGCCGAGTGGGAGGGCGAGCCGAGCGTGCCGTACATCTTGCCGGGCGACATCCTGCTCGGGATCAACCACGTCCTTCTCAACAACCCGACCATGGGTACGGCCATCGACGCCCTCAGGGGAGAACCCGGCGATACCCGCCAGCTGCTCATCGAACGGGACGGACAGCTTCAGGTGGTGGAGGCGACGGTCCGACGCTTCCTCTGAAATCTCACTCCCTCTCGGCACGATGTTTTTGGCCCGGTATCGGCCATCACCCAGGACAGCCAAAGTCGCGCCTTGATAATGCGATACTAACTGAAAGCCTGAACAGTTTCGTGTCCCGAAATTCGAGGCGGCGGTAAAGAACTCCACCGGTTCTGCTCTATCTAATACTGAACTCAGCGGCTCGGACAGCGGGGGGGTACATTGCCGGCAGCCGCAGGCCGCCGATCAGCAATGTACTCTACAATTGTTCGAGACCGCTGCAGCGAAATGTTAGGCCGCAACCTCACTCAGTACACGAACGGGATCAGGCGCTTTCGCGTGCGCATGAAGCGCCTGTACGGCTCACCGATGACTGCCAGCAGCGCCCGTTCCTCAACCATTATGCGGTAGCTATATACTGCGAACGATACGAGAGCCAGGGCCGCAGCGGATCCCCAACTCCCCAGCGCAATGCCAATGCCCGTATTCATCAGAATGCCAGCCGTGTAAGACGGATGCCGCAGGATTGCATACGCCCCACGCGTGACTACCTCTTGATCGGCGCTTACCCGCACGTCACCGGTGAACGAAGCGCCGAGCATCCGCCAGCAATGCCGCCGGAGAAGACTCCCGGAAACCAGGACCGTGACGCCGATGAACAAGAGGCCAACGCGGTGCTCCGGAAACTGCAGCGCCGGGACCCACGCCAGCGGAAAGGCGCCGAAAATGGCAATCCACATGCCGAACAGGATAACCTGGAGGGACTTCGCGTCCTTCGCGTTTCCCGAGCTCTGCGCCCGCCGAATGATGCCGAACTCAGGCCAGAATGCCCACCAGTACGCGGCCCAAAATAGCATCGCGTATGGCCATACGAATGGCAAAGGTCTCATGATCTCCCTCGACGGCAGCCTAACAACGGCTTCGTCAGCTGGTAGGATCAGGGAGCGGCGCCTGGGACCCGCGTCCTGGTTTCCACCCCCTGCCACATCAAACCGTACGTGAGGTTCTCCCTCATACGGCTTTCCAACAATCTTCACCCGGCGGCATGCGAGGCGGCGATCGTATTCGCCTCCACTCGGGCCCCCCACAGAATGCCGGGACCGACGGCTACGGTCGCACCTTCCTCTTGGCCGCAAGGTACAGTCGGCGCTGGAGGTCTCGTGACTTTTCTGGCGGGTGTTGTTGGCTCTGGCGAGCATGCACCGTCACTTTGCTCCCCGCTCGACATGGTTGAAGCAGGGAACCTTCCCCCCGGGGCGGTTCTGTTGTCCGCACCATCGACGGTACTGTATCCCCCTCCGTCTTCTCACGCGGCTCCGGCCTGGACTTCGCAGCAACCTGCTTATACCACGCCTACCACGGGCTGTGGCCCCGCGACCACGGGAGATCTCCCTTGTTGCTCTGATGGCTGTCCCTGCATTCCGCTCCCCTTGCGGGGCTAACATGTCGACGCTGCAGGATTCCCTTCATGGTACGGACTGCTGGTTTGCTCTCCCTTCGCAGGAGGATACTGCGCTTCACCACAACCGGTCACCCAGAAGCAGTGGCAGCCTGCTACGTGGCT
>JBDRBC010000015.1:0-4585 GCA_043823125.1 bacterium
GGGGCACTGCGGCCACCGAGAGTCATGCTGGGCCCTGTCAAAACGAGACTGAGTATCGCGCTTCACGTATCGACACATTTTTTTCAACAACATACGTTGCTTGCCAACACGTCTTGGACGGGACCGAGGTGAGTGCCGCACTCGGAAAGCGGCGCCCAGCGGGCGGCGAACGCAGAGAGTGTCAATAAAGTGGGGAAACTCCTGGTAATCCCTCAGTCTCAGGGACAGGCTTGAAGATTCTGCTGGACATTTGCCGGCAGGTTCGGTACTCTACTCTGGGAGTCCGAACCAGAGCCGATGAGCGAACCAGCTCTGCCGCCACTGAGCTTTGCCGGCCGTGAGTTCTGCTCCGCCGATCTGGAACTGATCCGTCAGATCACCTCTGATTTTGCCGGCTTGGGCATTACCGAGATTGCGCGCACGGCGTGTGAACTGCTGGAGTGGAAGCGGCCCAGCGGGGGGCTGAAGAATCTGGAATGCCGGCGGCTGATCGAGCACTTGGCCGGGCAGGGCCTGCTGCGGCTGCCCGAGCGCCGGGGCTGCGGCGCGCCCGGGCCGCGGCGGGTGGCGCGCACGGTGCGCGGCGAATCGCAAGCGGAGATTCGTGGCTCGGCCGGTGAGTTTGCGCCCTTGCGGCTGGAGGTGGTGCGCGGGGGGCAGGCAGATCACAGCGGGAATCACGCGCTGTTCAAAGAGTTGCTCGACCGGCATCACTATCTCGGCTATCGGGTGCCGTTCGGCGCCAGCCTGCGGTATCTGGTGCGCAGCGAGCGGGCGCCGGAGAACGTGCTGGCCTGCCTGCTGTGGTCCTCGCCGGCCTGGAGGATGGCGGCGCGCGATGGATGGATCGGCTGGAACGACGGCGAGCGGGCGCGCAACCTCCAATACATCGTCAACCACAGCCGCTTTCTAATCCTGCCCGGGGTGCGGGTGAAAGGGCTGGCCAGCAAGATCCTGGCCGCCTGCGCGCGCCAGTTGCCGGCGGACTGGGAGAAGCTGTACGGCTATCGGCCGCTGCTTCTGGAAACGCTGGTGGATGCGGAACGATTCCGCGGCACCTGCTACCGGGCGGCGAACTGGATCAAGCTGGGACAAACCACCGGGCGCGGGCGCATGGACCGCGAGCATGCGGCGCATGGCGAGGCGGTGAAAGATCTGTACGTATACCCGCTGTGCCGCCATGTGGCCGAGCGGTTGCGGAGCAGCGCGGCGCCGGCGTGGAAGCAACCGGAGGAAGAGGCGGGCCGGTGGTGAGGGTGAATCTCAACCTGTGCGAAAGCTGTTTGGAGAAACAGCGCACCATCGACCGGCTGAAGCAGGAGAATCAAAGCCTGCGGGAGAAAGTGCACCGGCTGGAGCGCAAGGCCGAAGCCGGACCGTTCGGTTCCTCGACCCCCTCGGCGAAGATTCCGGTGAAGGCCAACACGGCCGAGGAGCAGCGGAGCAAGCCCGGCGGCGCCAAGCCGGGACATGCCGGCCACGGGCGTCAGGCGGTGGAGGACACCGCCGCCGCGCGCATCGAGACCATACCCGTGGGGCCGGCGTGTCCGCACTGCGGCGGGCTGTTGGAGCACAAAGAGTACCGCGACCGTTCGGTCATCGACAGCCAGCCGCTGCGCGCCGAACCGATTCTCTATCAGTTGGAGCGGGCGCGCTGCCCGCGTTGCGGCAAGACGGTGCAGGCGCGCGCGCCGGAGGTGTTGCCCAAGAGTCTGTACGGCAATCAACTGGTCACCCAGGTGGTCTTCCTGCATTACCGGCAAGGGATTCCGATGGGACGGTTGTGCGATCAACTGGGTATCGGCTTGGGCGCGGTGTTCGAGATTCTGCATCGCATGGCGGCCCTGTTCAGGGGCGTGATGGGGAAGCTGATCGAGGAGTACCGGCAAGCTCCGGTGCGGCACGCCGATGAGACGGGCTGGCGGACGGATGGCCGCTCCGGGTACGCGTGGCTGTTCGCCAGCTCTACGGTGAGCCTGTTTCTGTTCCGTACGACGCGTTCGGCGCAGGTGCCCAAAGAGGTGCTGGGAGAGCAAGCCTTGGGCGGCGTGCTGGTGGTGGACCGCTACAACGCCTACAACCGGGCGCCCTGCGCGCTCCAATACTGTTACGCGCATCTACTGCGGGACGTGGAGGACTTGGCCAAGGAGTTTCCCGGCGAGACCGAGGTGACGGCCTTCACCTCCACGTTGATTCCGCTGCTGGCCGAGGCCATGCACTTGCGCGGGCGGCCGCTCGCCGACACCGAGTATTACGATCAAGCGCGCTCGCTGAAACAACAAATTGTCGATCTGGTTGAGCAACCCACCCAACACTTGGGGGTCCGCCAGGTGCAGGGCATCTTCCGCGACAACGCCCATCGTCTGTACCGCTGGGTGGAGAACCGGGCGGTACCGGCCGACAACAACCGTGCCGAGCGTGAACTGCGCCCGACGGTGATCGCCCGCAAGGTGAGCTTCGGGTCGCAGTCCGATGCCGGAGCGAAAACGCGCGAGGTCCTGATGAGCGTGGTTCACACGCTGGCCAAGCGGGTCGCCGACCCGGAAGCCCACTTCAAGTCGGTGCTCGACCAACTCGCAGCCGATCCCACGCAAGACCCCGTCGCCCTGCTGCTCAACCCCGGCTGAGCCGCATCCCGCCTCCAAGCCGGTGCCATACCACCTGAATTATGCACAGATTGGGGACCTGCAACGCCTGTGACGCGCTGAGTTGGCCCTGCCCTTCCGCTGTCCCGCTCCTGGCTTGATCCTCCGGTTTCACCTCCTGCCTCGTAAGTGGTTGTCTTGTTTGGACCGGGCGTGCATAGAATCTTATGCACACGGTTGGTCAGCAGCGCAGTGCGGTCGCCACCACGGGCGCGAATCCGTGCGCACCGCCGGCAATCGCTCGCAGCCGATCCATCAAGCGCTGGAAGACACCTTTCTCCTGGTAGTGGTCGCTGTAGCTGACACCAACTCGCCCAGCATGGCGCCAGATCTTGGCGGCCAGAAACAGAAACCGCAAGCGCGCCGTCGCCAGCGTGGTGTGGCGGAGCGTCTCCGGGCTTTCGTGTTCCTCCCGGTTGAACAGCAGTAGCCAGCAGTTCAGGTTGTAGGCCAGCATCACGATTTGAAACCAGTTCGCGTTCATGATCCAGCGATTGGAGGGATGCGCCGCCAGGCCGGCGTCGTTGTTGGCCTCCTTGATCAGGTTCTCGGCCCCGGCTCGCCGGTTGTAGAACCACACCAGCGCCTCCAGCGGCCCGTCCATATTGGTCACGAAGACCCGATAGGTGTACTCTGGCGTGTCGAACAACTGGTATTGCTCGGGCTCGTCCGCTTCCCTGGCTTCGGGCGGCTTCTCGTAACGCAACGCCAGGAAGCGGTACGCTTTGCCCCATCCCTCCGGTTGATAGCGGAACTCGCACTGCCCGTCGGCGTCGGTGCGCGGCGAGGCTCTCCAATCGGCCGCTTTCAGCACATCCACCAGCCGCGAGGTCTTGCGCGCCACCAGGATGAAGCGGCACGTTCGCTTCTCGTAGGCCTGGACCGCCTCCCAGCAGTAGAAGCCCGAATCGGCGCGGGCGTACACCGTGTTCACCCATGGCGGCAAGGCCGCAAACGCACTTTCCAAATGGGCGGCGATCTCCTCCCCCGTGGGCCGGTCGCCCTTGCGCAGGCCGCCAGCCACGTACTCTTTGGTCTCGGCCAGGAACGTCAGGATCGGCTGGTAACTCTTCTTGCCCTGGTTCTTCGGGTTGTAGCTCTTGCGCGCCCCCATCTGGTTGCCGAACAGGGTGTGCACCGTGGTGTCGGTGTCCAGGGTGGCTTCAGTCAACTGCACGTTGGCCGCCTCCCAGACCCGCTGCCGCACGCGCCGCTGGACCTCCAGCAGTTGCCGCGCCACGCCCAGGTGCAGCGAGGCCAGGAACCGCCAGAACGTGCACTGCGGCGGCAGCCGCAGCACCTGGAGGATTCCGGTCAGCATCGGCTCCCGCTCCAGAAAACGCAGGTGGTAGAGCCGCGAGAAACCGACGTAGCAGGCCAGCACCATGGCCAGCACGAACCGATACATGGGCATGGCCCGCGTCTGCCGCTTTACCGTCAGCGTCTCTTCCACCAGTTGCCGGAAACCCAGTTTCTCCAGCATGGTGGCCACGGGTAACAGCCCGCCGTAGGCGGTCAGATTTCGGCCCTCGAAGTCATAGGGCGTGGAAGCCCCGATTTTATTGGGCTCCGAAGGAACATCTTGAACCCCTTGTTTCGCGGGCTCTCTGCGGGTATCCTGATTTCTGTTCATCACCATTTGGGTGGCTCCTGAGAATCGGTTCGCGAAGCTGGAACTTCACGAACTTCCTGTTCTACCGCAGGATTCTCAGGGGTCCCAAATGGCGTCACGCCTCAACCGCCCAATGGTAGCCTCAGCGGCGTGCATAATTCAGGTACCAGTGTGCGTAACCTCAAGCCTGTCCCCGAGACTGAGGGATTACGTCTAACGCATACGTTGCACCTGCAGAAAGCGGTTCTCGTAGCGTACCACCCAGTCGTTGCCAATCACTCGTTCACTCTCCAACCGGAACACTTCGTCCAGTTCTGCCCGACTGGGC
>JBDRBC010000016.1:0-5883 GCA_043823125.1 bacterium
CGTCCCGGTGAACATGCTGTACGACTGTGACACCACCGGCGGCAGCTCCGGCAGCCCGGTCTTCAACGCCCGGGGCGAGCTGGTGGGTGTGAACTTCGACCGGGTCTGGGAAGCCACCATCAACGACTTTGCCTGGCACGAAGACTACAGCCGTTCCATCGCAGTGGATATCCGGTATGTGCTGTGGGTGGCCAGTAAACTCGGCGGGGCGAATCGACTCCTGGTCGAGATGGGAGTGCCGGTCAGCGAGTGAAGATGGTCACGCCGTCTGCCGGCGCCGTACCAGCGATCCCAGCAGCAGCAGTAATCCGCCACTTCCCAGTAACAGGACCCAGAGCGGGGCCACAGTCAGCCGGTACCGGCAGAGGGCGCCGAGGGAACCGGTGCGGAACGTCACCGTTATGTCCTCGGCCGGCACCAGGTCGGCCGGGATGGTCTGCAGTATGGCCCGGAAGCGACCGCTCGCTGGCAGTGGTTGCTCGGTACTCGGTTGGGAAGTCGTGGTCTCGGTGCGGGTTTCCCAGCGATAGTCGCCACCGATCTGCTGCAGGACGACGCGGTAGCCACTGGCGCCGTCCACCGGGGTCCACTGCAACGTTGGCTGACGGCTGGAGACCACCTCTCCCTCCACGGGGCGCAGGAAGAAGTACGGCATCTCGCCGTCCCTGAGTATGGCATCACCTGAAGGCACCCGTGGCGGCAGGAAGACCAGGAGCGCCAGGCAGGCCGCCAGCAGGGCGACGCCGGCCCAGCCGACGCGGGGGGTGAAAAGTGGGTGTCGGCGGAGGGGCACCGGGTCAGCGGACGAGCCCTCGGTGTCGAAACGCAGCCGACCCGCCAGGAGATCACGGGCCAGGCGGAGTTCCGCGTCCCGTTCCCAGCGACAGCGGTCACAGATCTCGATATGGTGCGTCACCTGTTCCCGCAATCCCGGTTCCAGGTCCGGGTCGTCGAGCTGCCAGACATACTCGCCGAGTTCGGGATCGATGCACTCGTAAGGGCCTAGTTCTTCAGGGGCCATCCTCCACCTCGGGGTTCGAGCGAACAGCCGAACCGGGTCAGGTTCGACCGGTTCCGTTCATGGAAGTGACGGCGAGCTTCGTTTTCAAAAATCGAAACGCCGATTTCAGGCAGATCTTCTTGTGGTAGTACAGCGCCTGGATCGAGTTGAGGCCGACCCGGGCCCGGATCTGCTCCAGGGATTCCCCCCGCAGATAGTAGGCCGTCAGCAGATCCCGGCATTCCCGGCTCAGGGAGGTCAGGGCCTTCTGCATCAGCTGCTGTACCTCGTCTTCCAGCAACAGATCCAGGGGATTCCCCCCGGCAGCGGGATTCTGCTGGATCTGTGACTCCTCCGGCGTTTGCGCCCACCGCTTGCGCCAGTTGTAGATGTTCCGGCAACGATTCCGGGCGATGGTCACCGTGTACTGGATCAGATTGCCCTGGAAGCCGAGATTCTCCCTCAAGGAGCCGAGCACGGTGACCAGACTGTCCTGGATGATGTCGTCTCGTGAGATATCGTCCGGCCCCAGAAAAGAGTCGACGGCCCGGGTGACCGGTGGGCGCAAGGCATCTGCCAGGACATCGCCCTGGGTATCATCACCCTGGATATACCCGGTGATGCTGGTCGTGAGATCGAGTTCGTCTCGCATGAACCGTGCTCGTGATCTCTCCCGGTCCATCCGCCTGGATCGACCCGGTGATCGAGTTGCCGGGATGGAGTGGCCGCTGCCGTCGGCTCGGCGCCGGTCGGCCATCAGAAAGTCATCGATGGTCATCCTACTCGCTGGGTGATATACTATCAATCTGTATGAATTCCCTGCTTCCCAGAGGGTTTCCATGTTGACCAGGTTCTCCGTCAGATCCTGCCGCTTGTGCTTGATACTCATCCAGTGCTGCCTGCTGCTCCTGCTCGGCTGTGGCGGCTCCCCGGAGCCGGAGAATGTTACCGGTATCGACGTGTCGCGGGTGCCCCTCTCGCCCCAGTTACGTGACGCGGTGACAGTTGCCCGGACCTCCCTCGCGGCGCCCATCCGGACCGATCCCGTGCCCGAGATGCTGGCCGAGTACTTCCGGCTGACGGTGGAGATATACGCCGACCAGACCCGCCAGCAAGCCGGCGACGAGCTGTACGCCACCTGGCGAGACGACCCCGAGAACTTCCTCTGGATCACCCTGGCCGCCACGAAACACTACCTGCTGCGGCGGAAAGACGATCGCAACGCAGTGTACGCCCTGCCGGCCCTGGCCGACACGAACAGTGCGGTGGGAAACTTCGTGCGGGGGCGGCGCTTCTACGGGTACTACTCGAACGGGGAGTACTTCCGCCTCGCCGAGGAGCGGATCCACGAGCTGTCGCCGCTGCAGCAGGTCTGGCTGCACCGGATGCTGGCCATGGTCGAACGCAACGACGGCGATGGCATCGGCGCCGCCGAGCGACAGGTACGAAATCTGGCGCAGGCCCGGGAGGTCGGTGGCTGTCGTCTGGAAATGATCCTGTGGTACGATATCGCCGAGAGTCTGCTACGCGCCGACCGGCTCAACGATGCGCTGCACGCCATGGTGCTGGCCGTCGAGATGGGGCACAAGGTGGCCTGCGAGTTCTGGGTGGTGCAGAGTCAGCTCCTCCTGGTGGAGATCCTCGAAGCGCGACAGGAAGACGAGATCGCCGCCGCCATGCTCGACGAGTGCGTGCGCGTCAGTTACGAACGCGAGTTCTCGTTCCTGCACAATCTGGCGCTGCAGTGGGTTGCCGCCATTCAGTACGAGCAGCGGCAGTACGAAGAGGACATCGCCACCCGGCGGCGGATGCTGGGCTACTGCCTGGCAACCGGTGATTCCCTCAATGCGCCCCGAGTGATGTGTAACATCGCCACGAATTTTCTGTACCTCGAGCAGCCGGAATCGTGCCGCGCCTACCTGGCCAGGGCCAGGGATTTGATCGCGAAGGCGCCCAACAAGCGTAACCGGCAGAAGCTGCCGCAGTACGAGGCCGAGTACTACTGCTACATCGGCGACTATGCACGAACCGATTCACTCCTCGACCTGGCCTACAGCCACCGCACCAACTTCCGGTCGGTGAACGAGGCGGCACTCCTGCTGCTCAATATCTTGGGCAAGGGCCTGGAGATGGACCGCATCGAGATGTCGTATCGCGCGCTCGGTCGCCTCGACGAGATCCGGGACCGGCTCTACGATGATCAACCCCAGCACAATCTCCTGGCCGATCTGGAGATCACGTGTGCCGATTTCCTGGCCGGGCAGGGCGAGTTCCAGCTGGCGGCCGAGGCGCTCGAGCGGGCGGCCGGGCAGCTCAGGGACGACAAGGAAATCGTGCGGTTGTGGAACTACCACCGGAGCCGGGGCGAGTTGGCCCTGCTCCGGCACGATCCCATCGCCGCCCGCGCGGCCTTCACCACCTGCCTCGAGCTGGCCCGGGAAGGTGCCGAGTCGAGTCTCCTGGCCCGCAGTCGCTTCCTGCTTGGACACGCCCTGCTCGAGGACGAGTGTTTCGACGAGATCCGCGACCTGTTTGCGGAGCAGGACCGGGAAGCCGTGTTCGGCAGCCCGTTCCGGGCGTTCATTGCTGCCCTGCTCTTCCGGGGGATCGCCCTCTCGCGGATCGGCGATCATGAACAGGCGCTGGTCTACTTCGCACGCGCGGACTCGTCGCTCCAGACCAGGCCCCCGCCCGATCTCCTGGCCAGACTCGATATCGAGATGGGACATTCGTTGGCGGCGATGGGCCGGGGGACCGCTGCGGAGTTTCGCTTCCGGCGGGCCCTGGAAACCTTACGCCGGGCCGGAGATGGCATTCGTGTCAGCGAACTGCAGCACCGGAACCTGGGTAGTTTCAAGGACGCGACCGTCGCCCTCATCGGGCTCTATCACGACGCTACGGAGCTGTGTGCGCCCACGCCGGTGGCCGAGGCGTGTCTGTTCCTGGCCGAGAACCTGTATCAACGAAACAGCACCCGGACGATCCACCTGGATCAATTGCATTTTCGCCAGCAGCTCGATCATGCCGATCTGCCCGGGCCGTGTCTCGCCTTCCTGGTGGGCAAGGAACGGTCCTTCCGCTGGCTGCTCTCGGGAGCGGAAGTCGTACTCGTGGAGCTCCCGTCAGCCCGGGAGCTGCAGGATCGGATCGTGCCCGTGCTGGCTGACATGGCGCGGCCGGAACGAACGATCGATCTCGAGGCCGCCGCCGACTTGAGCCGGCTGTTGCTGGCCGGGATCGACGAGGTCTGGCAACACGGCCAGACCTTGACGATCATCCCCGACGACCTGCTGCATGCTGTGCCGTGGTCGGCCTTGCCGTGGCCGACCCAGCCGGTCTATGCCGCCGCCGCCATCCTGCTGGAGCAGGGGCCGCTGGTACTCGCACCTGCCATCATGGGCTGCCAGTCCCCCACGACTGTTTCCCTGCCCACGGCGCGGCCCTTGCTGGCCATTGGCGTCAACGGGGAGCCCGGGGCGAAAGATGACGCCGTGCCGCTGGCCGTGCTGCACCAGGCGGAGGAGGAGGCGAGCGAGATCGCGGCTTTTTGGCCGCCGGCCGGGGCAGAGGTGAGATTGGGCGCCGCCGCCACCTGGAGCAACATCGCCGACGAGGAACTGGGACGTTACGGGGTCATTCACATCGCCAGTCACGCGGTTGTCCATCAAGGTCGTCCGGATCGCTCGGTCTTGCGGCTGGCGACCGAGAGCGATGCGTCACCGTTGACCGTCGCGACCATCGCCGAACTCGATCTGAACTCGGATCTGGTCTATCTCTCCTGCTGTCAGGCTGCCCGGGAGATATCCGCAGGAGGCAGTGCGGGGATCGCCGGCTTTGCCCACGCCTTCCTGCAGGCTGGCGCCCGTTCGGTGATCGCGCCGACGATCCGGGTGGACGACGCCGCCGCCCGGAGTCTGGCGACGAACTTCTACCGGCAGTGGAACACGGGGCAGACGAGGGCCTCGGCTCTCCAGGCGGCGAAGCTGAAAGTGAGAGCCACTGCCCAATGGCAGCATCCGTTCTACTGGGCATTTTACAATATCGTAGAAGACGGCCCGGTTTACACCGGACCGTCTGGGTGAGCGATCATCGAGGTTGAATTGACCAGAGCCTGCCGAGGATTGCGGCAGGGACGAGGGGATGGGAGGAGCAGGGTGCCGCGGGGGTCTGCGGCATCTGCTGCTCCCGTGGAAAGTGGTCTTGATCATCCCCGGAAGTATCCAGGCCGCCGGGCTGCGACAGAAGGGTATGGCATACAGGACAGGATCCAGAGTAACGATACGGGTTCTGATGCGGTCCGGGTACTTTTGCGATGGTGATACGGAGCATCGCACTGTACCTACCGAGTTGGGTCATCAAAGTCCACTTCAGTTCCGGAACAGATGAGACGGCAGTAATAAAAATATTTATGCGAAAAAAATTGCTGGCAGCTCGCGAGAAGTTCGGGAATCGCAGCGAGAGGAAAACCGGGCCGGTACCGAGAAGCGCCGGGGATCAATAAAAAGACGGCCCGGTCAGCACCGGGCCGTTGCGAGAACAGGCCCGCGAGAATGTTACTTTTCTTCGATCTCCCACACATCTCCCGCGTCGCGGTCCACGCCGAGTTCGAAGGCCAGCAGACGCGGGTTGTAGGGCAAACCAAAAACGACTTCAGTGGAAGATACCTCGGCATCGATGCACTCTCCGCTACCGTCGAAGACGGGCACGATCCTCCTGGCGACGTAACGGTATTTCCGGTTCACGTCCTGCCAGTCCGGGTAGTGGACCAGGAAGGACGGCGAACTGCTGAACTGGATATTCTCCGGATCGGTCTGCACGGAGATGTAGAACCCATGACGCGGTTCGATGGGCCCGTCACCTCCCGGACCCACGGCTTGCTGGAC
>JBDRBC010000017.1:0-2661 GCA_043823125.1 bacterium
GCATGCGAGGATGACCGGGGAGTGAAGTGGGATAATAGAGAAGTTTCCTACCATCGAGATCCGGCGCTCCCTGTGACGACAACGGAACCAGAGCTGTCGCTCGATCGCGACAGACGCAGTGGGATGTCGAACCTCGGGTGAGGCGTAACATCCTGAATCAAGTTCCAGCGCGAGTCGTCAGCATCGAGGACCGACCAGAAACCACCAATCAGTTCGCGGTAAAACAATATATTCAAGCATCCATCAATTTTACGCCGATAGAACGGGGATGCTGGCTTGCGTTATGCACCTAAATAAGGTACGATTGCACCCAATATTGGTACGAAAGGGTTCGCCATGGGATCGCAAAAATCAGGCATTGGGCCGTCCCTGTTCGGCAAATCACGCTTGGCGGTACTCAGCTTGCTGTATCTGAACGCGGACGATCGATTCTACCTGCGTCAGATCGTGAGTTTGACACATCTGGGCATGGGGGCTGTGCAACGTGAGGTACGGAATCTGAGCGACGGCGGAATCATTCTCAGGGAACGCGAAGGCCGGCAGGTCTATTTCCAGGCGAATCGAGACTGTCCTGTCTTTGCAGACCTGAAGGGGATTCTCATCAAAACGGCGGGCCTTGTTGACATCCTCCGCGAGCGACTTGCCGTGCTGGCCCAGGATTGCCAGGTGGCCTTTGTGTATGGGTCGTTCGCCGAAGGCTCCGAAACGGCCGAAAGTGATGTTGACGTGATGCTCGTTGGCGATGTGTCTTTCGCGGCAGTCAGTGACGCTCTGGGTGATGTGCAGACGAGCCTCCGGCGTGAAGTCAATCCGACCGTCTACCCCACGCCGGAATTCAGGAAGAAGCTCTCGACACCATTTATCGCAACCATCATGAAGAAACCAAAACTGTTCTTGATCGGAGATGCCAATGAGCTTGATCGATTGGCTCGCTAATCGATGGCTCGTCGAGCACCAGACCTACTCCACGGAGATCAATAGCCTCCTGGCCCTGGCCGATCGTGATCTCCACGATGCTCAATCACAACAATTGAGTGTGGACTGGAAATTCAACATAGCCTACAACGCAGCTATGCAACTGGCAGGAGCAGCGCTGGCCGCAGCCGGCTATCGCGTTACCAGGAGTGGGGGCCATCACCATCGATCCATTCAGAGTTTGGCACATACGATAGGCGCGGATGACAATCTAGTCCGCCTGCTCGAACGGTTTCGCAAGAAACGAAACGTGGCCGAATACGATTCGGTGGGAACGATCTCCGACCAAGAAGTCGACGAGATGATCGACCTGGCACAAATGCTTCGCAAGCAAGTCGAGGAGTGGTTGCACCGCACTCATCCAGCGCTTCTGGCTAACCGGGATCCCGATTCGTGACCGGCCGCTGATGCATTCTGAGTGTCGAGGAGAGATCCGCTCACACCTTGAAGTGCACCTGCACCACATCCCGATCCTGCACCACGTAATCCCGCCCCACGGTCTTGATCAATCCCTGCTCTTGCAGCGCGTGCCGGCTGCCGAGCCGCAGCAGGTCAATCAGCGGCATCACTTCGGCCCGGATGAACCCCCGCTCCATGTCGGAGTGGATCTTGCCCGCCGCCTGGGGCGCGGTGTGGCCCGACGGCAGCTGCCAGGCCCGGAGCTTGTTGTTGGCGATGGTATAGAACGTGATCAGACCCAGTAGCCGATAACTCGAGGTGATCACCTGGTTGAGGGCGGTCTCGGCCAGGCCGAGGTCGGCGAGGAACTCTTGCTGTTCGGCGGCCGGGAGCTGGGCGATCTCCTCCTCGATACCCACCGCGGCGTTGACCACCCGCTCGGCGCCCTTGAGGACCTTGAGGGCCGTGGGGAGTGGCCCCTCGCCCCGGGGATCATCTTCGCCGCAGTTGGCCAGGAAGAGACTCGGCTTGGCCGTCAGGAACCGGGCCTCGGCCAGGATGGCCAGCTCTTTGTCCGTCAGATCCGTACCGGATATCATCGTGCCTGCTTCGAGCAACTCCTTCGCCCGCTGAAAGGCCGCCTGCTCATCCTTGCCAGCCTCGCCCACCCGCACCAGCTTGCCCCAGTTCTCCAGGTGACGCTCGGCCGTGGCCAGGTCGGCGAGCAGCAGCTCGGTCTCCACGATCTGCACGTCGCGCTCTGGATCGGGCGCCCCCGAGACATGCGCCACATTCTCGTCCTCGAAGCAGCGCACCACGTGCAGAACGGCATCCACCTCGCGTATGTGGCCCAGGAACTGGTTGCCCAGGCCTTCACCCTGGCTCGCCCCCGCCACCAGCCCGGCAATGTCCACGAACTGCACGGTGGTGGGTACTGCTTCCTCGGGCTCGAGGATCCGTTCGAGGCGCACGAGGTCGGGATCTGGCACCGGCGTGACCCCCACGTTCTTCTCGATGGTGCAGAAGGGATAGTTGGACGCCTCGGCCCCGGCCCGGGTCAGGGCGTTGAGCAGGGTGGACTTGCCGACGTTGGGGAGGCCTATGATTCCTATGTTGAGGCTCATGGGGTACCTCGGCAGTGCGATGGAGCGAGGATACGTGTTGGCTCTGGAGGAGTGTATCAGGTTGAGGTTGCCGCCACCAGTGCCGACAGTGGCGTTCGGGCGCGACGGCGTCAGCAGCAAGGTAGGGAGACCAGTCGAGCATTTCCGTTCAAGTTCACGGCGA
>JBDRBC010000018.1:0-11286 GCA_043823125.1 bacterium
CGGTCGGACGAACTGCCTGGAATGGACAGTGGCGTGACGACGATCCTGATCGTCGGCACGGCGCTGGTCGGGGCGATCCTGCTGGTGAAGCTGGCGAAGTCGGACGACAGCCCGGACCTTTCCCCGGAGCCGAGGAGTTCGGCCGGCGAGCCGGAAGCCGAGAAGGAAGAAGATGACTCCGGACCGGATCTGTTCGAAACCCGGATGCTGGCTGGCACCGAGCCCGACCAGTCGCCGAAAATGGCCTGGCGCCCGGTGTGCGGCTTGAGCGGGGACGGTGCGGTGGCGGGCGTCAGCGTGAGCTTCTGATCCGGGTCGGGAACCTTCCGGGTTGATCAAGGTTGTCGGCGGGCTATAGAATCACCCGGCAGCTCGTGACGAGGTAAGGCAGCGAGTTTTCCAATCGTTCTTCGCGTCCCGTGTCGAGGCCCGCCCGACCGCGGACGCGAAAGGAGTCCCAGCTTGATGAGTCGCCAGGATCACCGTGCCAAGAGCAAGGCGATCAGTCAGCAGGTCGAAGCTTTTGCCAAGGTTCGGCCTGTTTATGACATATTCGTCGAGATCCTGCAGGCCGTTCTGCAACGAGCGGTCGAGGATATCGGTATCGATGCCCTTATCCAGTTTCGCGTCAAGAACAAGGCCGCCTTCGCCGAGAAGGCCATCCGCAAGTGGGACGACTATCCGGATCCCATCAACCAGATGTTCGATATCTGTGGCGCCCGCATCATCACCAATACCATCGACGAAATCGAACCCGCCTGTGAGGTGGTGCGCCGGGCATTCGTCATCGACGAGGCGGCCAGCGAGGACGTGCTGGAACGGCTCGGGACGGGAGAGTTCGGCTACCGCTCGGTGCATTTCATCTTGTCACTGCGCCCGGGGGATCACCAGGACATCCTCGACGAGCTGGCCGCCAAGCGGGGCGGGCCGAGATCCAAGGCGCGGGCGGCCTACCTCGAGTTGCGGGACCGTCTGTACGGCATTCGCTCCCGGGGCGAGTGCGAGGGCACCGTCCTGAAACCCGGACCGGTATTCAAAGCGGAGATACAGGTGCGCTCGCTGTTACAGCACGCCTGGGCCAATTTCTCTCACGACATGTTGTACAAGAGCGATTTCCCGGTCCCACGGCTTCTGCAGCGCGACGGCAATCGAGTCTCGGCCATGCTGGAAGAGGCTGACAATGCCTTCGCCCGGACCGTCCGTGGCATGCGGGAATATCGCACCTACTTCGGCGCCTACATGACCCCGGAACAACGACGGGATGAACTCCGCTTTCTGCAGGAGGTATACCGGTTCGACCGGGAAAATCGACGTTTGGCGCACCGTATCGCACGCCTGGCAATTTCCCTCGAGGCGTGGGACACTGCCGAAACGACCCTGGCTCCGTTCGTCTCCGAATGGGAGGCCGCGACGTTCCAGACCACGGATTCCGACGAGGAGTTATTGGTAGCCGAGGCGGTTCGTTCCGCCTGGTCCATGCTGGACAGACAATACCGCCACCATGCGGACAATACGTCGGGTGAACTCGCTCTGGCCCACCAGCAGCTGCTGCAACATGCCGATCCTGGTCTGGCCTGCATCCTCTCTGATTATGGACGATCGGTGTTCACCCGGGCGCGGGCCGTAACGAATCGAGACGATCAAACCCGGGGCCGAGAGTATCTCGAACTTGCCGTGGCCCTGGACCGTACCTGCGCGGATCACTGTGTCGCCCTGGCTGAAACCTTCGAGGGGGAGCAGGAGAGGCGAGCGATGGACTGGTATGAAAAAGCTTATGACCTCAACCCTTCAGATCCGCGGACGCTGAACGGTTTTCTCCGCCACAAGATCCTCACCGGCGGCAGCCTGGAGTTCCTGTCCCTGGTGCGACCGAGTCTGGAACAAGCCATCAAGGTGTGTCGCGACCGGGCCCGGAACGGCGTATATCTGCCCCATGCCCATTTCGATCACGGGCTCTTCGCCCTGCTGCTCGACCGGGTTTTCGACAGTCTCACGGCGTTCGCCAGGGCCATGGTGATCTGTGATGCCGAGGCGGAGCTGCAACGCTGCCTCGACCAGATCGAGACTCTGACGGGGGCCATCAAGACGCCCTGGCCATCCGCACAGCTGGTGGTGAAGTTCCTGGCGGCGGCGCGGGTCGCCAAGTGCTGGCAAGCGTTCCATGCCGCCGGGGGATCGGACAAGGCCCAAAATCAAGAACTCGAGCGGCTGATACAGGATCTGGCTCGTTTCCGGAGCGAGCAACGGCCGGCGATCTCGGCGGACTCGCCACTGGTGATCGTCGCCGGTGGCTGTGACCAGAAGGTGGAGGAGCGGCTGCAGGCGTACCGGGATCTGTTCGCCGTGACCTTCAGCGACTGGAGCGGCACCATCTTTTCGGGAGGCACCACGGCGGGGATCAGTGGTCTGGTGGGTGATCTGGTCGCTTCGCCGGGCCACCAGTTACGCCGAGTGGGGTATCTGCCCCAGCAAACGCCGGCCTGGACCGAACAACACGAGGCCTATGCCGCCGACGTGTATTACACCGCTGGGGTCGGTTTTTCAGCGCTGGAACCGGTGCAGAGCTGGGTCGATCTGCTGGCCGACGGAATCGATCCCACCAGGGTCACGCTGCTCGGCCTGAACGGCGGCGAGATCGCTGCCCTGGAGTACCGTCTGGCCCTGGCCTTCGGCGCCCGGGTCGGCTTCATCCGTGACAGTGGCCGGGCCGCCAACGACATCCTGGCGGACCCGGACTGGAACGGCATCAACGGCGCCCCGCTGCCCGACGAGACGCTCCCCCGGCCGTTCCCGATCTTGCTGCCCGAGGATCCGCAGACGGTGAAGCTGTTCCTGCAGGGAATTCCCGAATCGACCACCATGGATGCCGAGACCATCGAAGAGCTGGCGCGGGAGGCACACGAGGAGTACCGGCGCGAGCAGGGCAAACCGATCATCCACCAGAATCCGGCCCTTTCCGATTGGAAGGTGCTGCCAGATGATCTGAAGCGGTCCAACCGGAACCAGATCTGTCACATCGAGGAGAAGCTGCGGCAGGTCGGCTTGCGGCTGGAAAAGGTGCCCGCAGGCGAAGACATCCCGCTCTTCGAGTTCGCGGAATCCGATCTGATGTTCCTGGCGGAGCTGGAACACGCGCGCTGGAACGTGGAGCGCTTGCTCTCGGGCTGGCGCCTGGCGGACCGGAAGGATTTCGCCAAAAAGTTATCTCCCTGTCTGGTGTCCTGGACCAAACTCACGGACGAGATCAAGTACTGGGATATCCAGGCGGTGAAGAACATCCCGAAGCTGATGCAGAGCAAGGGGTACCGTATCGTGCCGAGCTGATGCCGCCTGGATGAATCAAACCTGTTCCCGCCACCATATTTGAACTCAACCGACAGCCCCCACTTTCCCCGGCAACTCACTTCCGGCAAACTCACCTCACTGTGGTGGCCGCCTTCCAGCCCGTTGTCAAATAGCGAGATACAGCCGTGTAACGCGACTCGGGATTTGGGTATATGCCTTGCTGTTCGGGGGTATGGACTCGGGTGACAGAGTCGTTTTCCGAAAACTCCGGCGAGAGATGGAATCGTGGCCTTTTTACGACTGAATCCAGAAGGCGAATCCCCGCAAATCCTGCAGCTCAACGGACAGACACTGTTGATCTCCAAGAATCCCCCGCGGCCGTTCAACGGCAACCGGTGGAGTTATGCGCCGGACGCCGTGATCCTGGAGCAGGTGACAAGCCTGGGGAGCGACAGCAGCGAGTGGTTTCTGTTCTGCAACGGCAAGTCGCGCGTGCAGATCAACTCGGAGCTGCAACGGACCGGTGTCGCGCGTTTGACCGATGGGGCGAAGATCCGGATCGAGGGTGTCGGCGCCTATGTATTCTATTCCGGCCAGGACTCCCCCGACGAGTTTCCGGCGCAGGCGGTGTGCGAGGCATGAGGAGTGTGATTCACACCTGGCCGCAACAACCGCGGTATGAAATAGCCCCCATCTCCAACCGGTGGGACAGTTGTTTTCCCGTGCAGGATCTGCTGCAGGTTGGCGACGACATCATCCGCCGGGTGCTCTCCCGGGACAGCGAGGTGTTCCTCCGCAACAATCGACAACAGGCTGGCGAGTAGCCATGGCGCGCTGCCTGATGGGGATGGAAACCGAGTATGCCGTTTCGGGAACGGATAACCAGGGGAGCCCTCTCCCTCCCGAGTTGCTTGCGGCGCGTTTGCTGGACCTGGCCCGATCGCAACTGCCACATCTGCCGGACGAGGCGACCGGAATTTTTCTGGGCAACGGATCGCGACTGTATGTGGACCACGGTAATCATCCCGAGCTGAGTGGACCCGAATGCTCCGATCCCCGGGAGGTGATACGGTATCTCGAGGCGGGAGATCGGATCATCCGGGATCTGGCGGCGGCACTGGTGAAACGGGATGCCGCCATGGACCAGGTCAATGTTTTCAAGGGGAATATCGCCTACGGCAACGGCGGGACATCCTGGGGGTGCCACGAATCGTTTCTGCTCCCCCGATCGCTGCTGGAGTTCGTGCAGGAGCTGATTCCCCATCTGGTCACCCGGATCCTCTATTCGGGAGCAGGCGGGTTCGATCCCACCTCGCCCGGCCTGCAGTTCTCGTGTTCCCCCCGGGTGCATCTGCTCGGGAACACATCCATCGCTGGCGCCCCGCGGGTACGTGGGCTTTACCAGGTCAAGCGGATCCCGGCGAGTGACGCCATCTCTCGTCGCTTGCATGTCACGTGTGGAGAAAGTCTCCACTCGCAGCTCTCGACCTTCCTGAAAGTGGGGACCACGGCGTTGATCCTGGCCTTACTCGGCGGCGGTGACAGACCGGGGGGGCAAATCGCCCTGGCGAATCCACTCGACGCCATGAGCCGGCTGGCGACCCACCCGGATCCGGATACCGGTCTGGAACTGGTGGGTGGCGAGTCTGCCACGGCCCTGGAAATCCAGCATTATTATCTGGAGCTGGTGGAACATCAGCTGGAATCGCCAGCTCTTCCCGGCTGGGCGGAAAACGTCTGTATGCTCTGGCGACAGGTCTTGCGCCGATTTCAGGAGTCGCCGGAATCGTTGGATGTGCAGCTGGACTGGCGCATCAAGCGGGCGCTGTACGGGGAGCGAATCGTCAGCAGCGGCTTCGATTGGCATCGCCTCGATGTTTTTAACGGACTCCTGGAGCAGAACCGGGACGGGTCCGGACCGAGGCCACCCTCGTCGGAACTGTCCCGATTGCTGACCCTTCGCCGGGAGCTGTTCGAACTCGACATGCGCTTCAATCAGCTCGGCGACGAAGGCGTGTTTCAAGGTCTCGATCAGGCGGGCGTGCTGGCGCACAAGCTACCCGGTATTGCTGACATCCGGGACGCCGCTTTCAAGCCTCCGGCGGGCAGCCGGGCCGAGATCCGGGGGACGGTCGTCCAGCGGCTGGCGGGCAAGAGCAGTGACATCACCTGTTCCTGGGATCGAATACGGGACGACTCCCGGGAACGGATGCTGGACCTGGCGGATCCGTTCGAATCCCAGGAGAAATGGGAATACGTCCCCGCGGCGGATTTCGGGGGAGAGTCCGCTCAATACGACTTCCTGGACCTGCTCCGTGATCGGGGGTTGTGATCGTGAACCTGGAAATGTCGCTGCAACCACCGGAGCCCGGCCCCGATTCCGCGGCCAGGGAGGGGGCTCCCGTGACGGGGAGCAGGCTCGCGGAGGACGGCACGCGGGCGTCCCGTCGGCTGCTGGCGGCGGTGGCTGATACGCTGGCCGCCGAGAAGAAACGGGCTCCGGTCCTATGGCCTGTTGGCGAATCGGCGGATCGGTATGTCGAGCCGAGAGTCATCAGGCGGTGGCCGGATCGCTCTCCCTCGCTCGAGACGGCGGTGGCGGACTTCTTGCCCACCGCCATTCTGTTGCGGCGGACGGTGTGGGACGAGAACATCCGGTTGCTCGAGGACCTCGATTTTCTCGACTCGCCGCGTTTCGTCTCCGCCCTGTCCATAATCGAGGATATCCAAAACTTCAGCTGGGGACAGGTCCGGGTCATCGCCGCCAAGCTGTTCCTGCAGCCGGCGGCTTCGCGGGCCGAAAACCGGCAGCGGTCGGAACTTCTGGCCCGGTCGGGCAAGGGGGTTCCGCTCACCGTGGGCGATGGTTACCGGCGCTATCTCCTGTCCGGTCGGTTGGCGGCGCCGGAGCTGGAGCTGGCGCGGTACCTGTCACCTGAGGAACAGCTCGCCCTGGTGACCATTCTGGCCGCGCGAGACGACCGGGCACTGTTTCTGGCCGAGAACGGGGACTGGCCGGCCAGCGAACTGGTCTGGGATGTGGCCGCGCGGTTGGGGTGCCGAATAACCCGTTTCACCCTGGACAACATCCCCGCCGCGGTACTGCAGGTCCTGCGTCATTCGCGGTATCTGTCCGGCAGCGGACTCGGGTAGGGGCCGCCGCAGGCCGAGGCCGAGTGGAGGCCGGAAAACCAAGAAAGTCGGGGAGTTTACAAATGTTGGGGATCACGTATAATCGCGCGACTCGTTTTCATCAGGAAATGGCCATCGGATTGATGATATTAGGTTCGAGGTGACCTGCAATGAAGATCGACCTTTATCGGTTCACTGGATCTTTCAAGGCCGAGGATCCGGGCAGGATCCAGATGGAGCCGAAGGAGTTCGCCTGGTTCCTCGATACCGAGGAGGGCTCGCTGCCCGCGGTCTATGTACTGGAGACCACGGATCTGGAACATCTGCTCGAGACCGTCGGACCACAAATCGAGCACCTGGGTCAGAAGGACGGTCGGTACGATCTGGCCAAGTACTTCCTGAAGGCCACCACCCCGGTGGCGCTCACCGGGTACGGTTCCGACGGGACGCTCAAGAACGGTGTGTTCAAGTTCCTGCAGCGCGCCAGAGGAGCTCGCCGCAAGAACATCTACTTCATCGGCACACCGGAAAAGGTGATCCAGAAGCTGGAGCAGAGCGCGCATATCGCCCCGTCGTCGCCGTTGTCGCTCACACGCCAGCTTCAGCGCAAGATCAAGACGGGCAAGAAGCAGGGGCAGATCGCCGCGGCGATCACCGGTGAGTCGCCTCAGATACGTCTCGTCCAGTCCCTCGTGGCCATTGCGGCCGAGCGGGAGGAGCCGCACAAGAACCCGGTATTGCTGCTGGGGGAAACCGGCACCGGCAAAGGGCTGGTGGCGAGACAGATCCACCAGGCGCGGCACGGCGTCATTGCCCACCCCATGCTCACCGTCAACTGTGCGGCCATTCCCTCGGAGCTGATGGAGGCCGAGCTGTTCGGCACCGAGAAGGGTGCTGCCACCAATGTCGGTTTCAGGATCGGCAAGTGGGAAGCAGCGGCCCGGGGAACGCTGTTTCTGGATGAAATCGGCGACCTGAGCCTGAATCACCAGGCCAAGATCCTGAACGCGTTGCAGGACCAGCAGATCTGCCGGGTCGGCAGCAACATCCCCATCAAGGTGAAAACCGAGATCATCACGGCCACGAATCGGGATCTGCCCCGGATGGTGGAGGAAGGGACCTTCCGCGAAGACCTCTACTTCCGGATCTGCAAGTTCATGATCCGCACGCCCGCCCTGCGGGATAACCCAGACGATCTCGGGTACCTCGTCGAGAGATTCTGGGGTGACGATCCGAGGTTGCCGGAAGAAATCATGAACGCCTTCCGCGAGTACAGCTGGCCCGGTAACGTGCGGGAATTGAAGACCGTCCTGCAAGGCCTGTCCTCGTATTTCGAGAAGAACGACCTGACCATGAATCATCTGCGGACCTACTGGGAATACTCCGGCCGCACCGGCCCCTTCGGGTCGAAAACGGCACGGGTCGGGAACGCTGGTCCCGGCACCATCGAAGTCCTGCGTCATCTGCATCGTACCTGCGAGGTGCTGCGGTCGATCAGTGCGTCCCTGCGGCCCGAGAACGGCAAGCGGCGACGCAAGCCGGACCTCGCGCCACTCCACGCGTCCCTCGGCTTCCAGATGACCGAGGTCGGAACCCTGTGTACCTCGCCCCAACGGTTCGGCGATCGGGAAGTGTACACGCAGATGCAACGACTACAGGCCAGCCTGTACCGGTTCGGGGTCCAGATGTTGCCGAGGGTCGACGCCGCGACGGAGAAATACCTGGAACAACAGCTGATGCCCTGCCTCGAGGAGAGCTTGCAACAGGTTCTCGAGGCGAGAGAGACGGTGCTGCGACAGATCTAGCCGGGATCGCGCGGCCCAGAGAAGATGGGAACACTTTTGCCAGTCTGAACCAGATCACGTGGGGGCAGCATCCGGGTCCGGGAGCTGTACATCACGATCGCCCGGGGGGGACGATGAACGATTCCCTGTACACCCAGATGCCGCGGCGCAAACGTATTCTCCGCCGAATCAGTGAATTCGAATGGCCAATAATCTGGTGCCTCGCCGCCGGCGCGTTGGCCCTGGGAATCGTGGGCTTCGGCCGACTGTTCGCCGACATGGGCCAGGCGGATTCTCTCCGCCATACCGTCTACGCCACGATCCAGCTCTTCGTCCTGGAGTTCAGCTGGTACGGTCATAATATTCCCTGGGAGCTGAACCTGGCCAGATATCTGGCGCCGGGCGTGGCCGCCTACACCGCCCTCAAAGCCCTGGCGCTCATCTTTTCGGAGCAGCTGCAGATACTCCGGGCGCGATTCTACCGGGATCACGTGGTCATCTGTGGTCTGGGGCGGGAAGGCATGCTCTTCGCCAAGGAGTTGCGTCGGATCGGCACCAAGGTCGCCATCATCGAGAAAGACGCCACCAACGGAAACATAGCCACCTGTCGCGGAGATGGGGCGGTCGTGCTCGTGGGCGACGCCGCGGACCGGGAGCTGTTGCGCAAGGTCCGGATCGAGCGCGCGCGCCATCTGATCTCGGTCACCAACGACGACGGGGTGAACACCGAGGTCGCCTTGCGCGCCCGGGAACTCACCGAGAATCGGCGCCAGGGGGCGTTGACCGGACATATTCCCTTCGTCGATCCCCAGCTCTGCACCTTCTTGCGCCAGCAGGAGATCGCCGCGCAGGTGGTGGACGCCTTCCGCCTCGAGTTCTTCAATATCTTCGAGTGGGTCGCCAGCAAGCTGCTCGCCAGGTATCTCGTCTACGCCCCGGCGGATCCGGAGGCGGAACCGCACCATTTCCTCATCGTCGGCATGGGGCGCATGGGCGAGAGTCTGGTGGTGCAGGCGGCGCGGGACTGGAATCGCTGCCAGAACATCGTGAACGGCCGGATCAAGATCAGCATCATCGATTATGCGTCGACGGAGAAGGTCCAGAGCTTTTACCTGCGGTATCCCGGCCTGGAAAAGATCTGCGAGCTGATTCCGTTGCAGATGGACATGAAGCGTTCCACGTTCCAGGAGGCCGCCTTCCTGTACGACGACTCCGGCAAGATCGCGGTCAGCCACGTGTTCGTCTGTGTGGGTGACGAGGCGCTGGGGTTGTCGGCGGCCCTTTCTCTCTATCCGCACCTGAAGGAGGAAAAAATCCCCGTGGAGGTCAGGATGACCCGCAATGCCGGTCTGGCTGACCTGCTCCGCGGCGAGGACGAGAGTGGTGGTTGTTTCGCCCACCTGCATCCGTTCGGCCTGCTCGACGGCGGCATCACCTGGGATCTGCTCCGTGGCGGCACCTACGAGGTGCTCGGGGCGGCCATCCACCGCGAGTATGTCATCGACAGGATTCAGCGTGGGATCGCGCCGGGATCCAATCCCAACATGCGGCCGTGGGAGGAACTGCCCGAGGAGATCCGGGAGTCCAATCGCGCCCAGGCATCCTATTTCGGCGTCGTCCTCAAGGCGATCAACTGCGAGATCGAACCGCATCACGGCTGGGACGCCGAGATCTTCGAGTTCACGGACGAGGAAATCGAGATCATGGCTCGGATGGAGCACAACGATCGCTGGTGCGAGGAGAAACGCGCCAACAAGTGGCGCTACGCGCCGGGCAAGCAGGACGAATCCAAGCGGACGCACCCCTACCTGGTGCCGTGGGACGAACTGCCGGAAGAGGTGAAGGACTACGACCGGACCTTCATGCGCAAGATGCCGGCGCTGGTCTCCAATGTCGGCTTCACCATACGGCGCAAGTGACGGCTATGGCCGAGGATTGCGGAGACCGGATGCCACCCGGGCGCGACTGCACTCTTGATTTATTGAGTCACCGCTGACTATTGTTTTGGTTCAGTCGTGAGCGTTGCCGTACCGCGGGACGACCAATCCGCCACCGGCATCGAGGGGTGAGGGGTGCATACAGCAGTCGATGCGGAGATCCATGGCTCACGATGTCTTCATCAGCTATTCCACCAAGGATAAAAAAGTCGCCAGGAGCATCTGTGCGGCCATCGAGGCGGTGGACGTCCATTGCTGGATAGCGCCGCGTGATATCGACTATGGGGACAAGAACTGGCCCAGCAAGATCCTCGAGGGTATTGAAGCGGCGCGCATCTTCTTGTTGATCATCTCCGAGAATTCCAACAGGTCATCGCATGTCCGCAACGAGCTGCAACACGCACATAGCGAGGACCGGTACATCATACCGGTCGATCTGGACAATATTCCGCCAGCCAAAGGCCTGAAATATTTCCTGGGAAGCTGCCAGTGGTTTCCGGCCAGCAATCCGATGGAGCTCGAGCAGCTGGAGGAACTGGTTCAGGCCATCAAGCGGGCTATTGGCAGGTTCGACGACGCGCCAGTGGATGATTCCGGACAGCGACAGGCAGTCGCCAGAACTGAGATCGATGACGCCATCCAGCGGCCGCCGCCCCCGCAGCAGAGCAAGGCGTGGCTGGGCTGGGTATTTGCGACGCTGATCGTCGCCGCGGTGGCGGTGTTCGGTTTCTGGAAGCCGTTCTGGCGTTCCGCTGATCCCGGGGGTAATGGCAATTCGCCGGACACCAGCGCGGTGGTCGCTTACGATGATACGAGTATGACCCGGCTCGTGACCGGTGATCCACCCGCCGGGGTGGTGGACGAATCTCCCAGCGAAGTTGTGACGCCGCCGGCAACCGGCACGTTCTCCATCACCTCGACCCCCGATAAGGCGAGCATCTGGCTGAACAACCAGCTGATCGGCCGGACACCGCACCGGAATCACGAGATCACCGCCGGCCGTTACGATATCAAGCTGTCCAAGGAGGGCTACCGGACCGCAACCAAGGAGCTGATCGTCGAGGCCGGCACCAGCACTTCCCTCGAGGTGGCGCTGAACCGCTTCACCGCCAGCCTCCAGGTCAAGACGACTCCTGATGGCGTCGAGG
>JBDRBC010000019.1:0-6148 GCA_043823125.1 bacterium
GGGCGGAGGCGACCCTGCTGGTCCTGGACCCCCTCGGCCCCACGCGGGCCACCACCTCCTCATCAAGGAGTACCTTGGTCTATCGCCTGGCTGCCGGAGCCCTGGCAGATCCGTGGCAGAGTGTTCCTACCCTCACCATCCTGGGCGATTCCCTTTCGCTCGCCGGATGCGGCGTGGTTTGTCGTGACGATATTCCGCCCACCGGCAACGGATCAGAACGGTCCTGGCGACAGGGCTGGACTTTTGGACCCGATCCCTACAACCACGCGCCGGTGCTCCACGCGCTCTGTCTCGGCTGCTGCGATTATGCCGTTGTCCGCCAGCAAACGGTCCGCGATTTTCAAGATCTCGGTTTGCTGGACAGTGTGGACTGGGGAGTGCGGGAATTGACCGATCCGTTGCCGGATCTGGTTCTGTTGGTAGCGGCCACCTGGTCACCGGCTGACCGGGCGCAACTTCAGGCGATCCTCGCCGATCTCGGTCAGAAGCGGCAGCTCGGTCAGACCGGCGAGAACGAGGTTCTGAGGGGACTTGCGCAAGTCGGCTTGGTGGGATTCGAACCGCTGCCGGAGTCCGATTTCACCCGGATACGTGAACAGTTCTTTCGTTGCTGGCCCCGGACCGGTTTTTAGCCTACTATCTCCGTTCACGTGATCCAGGGTCGTAGGCGGCTGGATGGCCGGAGCAGATGGCTCGCCACCGTGCGAGATCGTACTCAATCGCTTTTTGGCTAGGGGAAACCATGCAGATCAAGTACCGCAGGTTAAAGGGTACACGGGACATCATGCTCCTGGAAGCGGAGCGGTGGCGTTGGTGTGAGGATCGGTGGCGGGAGGTGCTCGAACGGTACGCGTTCGGCGAGATCCATACCCCGATCATCGAGCCCACGGAGTTGTTCACCCGTTCCGTAGGACAGGACACGGATATCGTGGACAAGGAAATGTACACCTTCCGTACCAAGGGGGACGAGAGCTTGACCTTGCGGCCGGAGGCCACCGCTTCCGTGGTGCGGGCCTATCTCGAAAACGGGTTGATCCGTCAACCGGGGACCTTGAAGTTCTTCTACATCGGTCCCATGTTCCGCCACGATCGCCCTCAGGCAGGCCGGTTCCGACAGTTTCATCAGGTCGGGGTGGAGGCCATCGGTTCGCCGAGTCCGGTGCTGGATGCCGAGGTCATTCGCGCCTGCATGGCGTTGTTCGAAGCCGTGGACGCGGAAGGTCTGACCGTCCGCCTGAACAACATCGGCTCGCAGGAGGATCGACCTGCCTACGTCACGAAACTCGGCGAATGGGCCCGGGCCAATCAGGAACAGTTCTGTCCCACCTGCCGGCGTCGTCTGGTGCGGAATCCGTTACGTCTGTTCGATTGCAAGATCGAGGAGTGCCACGCGTTGATGGCTGACTACCCACCCATCATGGAGGCATTGTCGGATCAGAATCGCGCGCATCACCGGGTGGTCTGCTCCTTGCTCGAGGAACTCGGCGTCCCGTATGTGGAAGACCATACCTTGGTGCGGGGACTCGATTACTACACCCGGACAACTTTCGAGATCATGGCCGAATCGGATCGCAAGCAGAGCGCACTCTGTGGCGGTGGCAGGTACGACGGGCTGGTGGAACAGTGTGGCGGCCCGCCGACGCCGGCCATCGGTTTCTCGCTCGGCATCGAACGCACCATCCGACACCTTTACAGCGACACGCCGGATCCGCAACGTAGCCGGCAGTGTCCCATCGATGTCTATGTGGCGTGTCTCGATGAGGCCTCGCAGCAGTTCGGCTTCTTGCATGCCGATATCCTCCGCGAGATTTGCCGGGTGGAGGTGGACACCACTGGGCGCGCCATAAAGGCGCAACTCAAAGCAGCCACTCAGCGGCAGGCCAAGATGGTGCTCATCGTGGGTGCGGAGGAAGTGAAACGCAACGAGTTCCAGCTCAAGAATCTCGAATCGGGAGCACAACGTGCAGTGGCCAGGGACGAACTCCTGACCAACGTGAGGGAGGTTCTCGGCCTGTGAGTAATGAATATCATGTTACCGGTTTACGCTCAATATGCTGCGGGCAGATCACACCGGATCAGATAGGAGAGCAGGTCAAGCTGACGGGCTGGGCCGCGCGGATCCGCGACCTGGGTGGAGTCATCTTCGTAGAACTGCGTGATCGCTGGGGCAACGTACAGATCGTCTGCGACGGCGGCGAATCGTTGACCCTGGCCAAGGACCTGAAATTGGAATCGGTACTGGCCGTCACCGGCACGGTGCGGGCGCGGCCGGAGGGCATGGTCAATCCCGACAAGCCCACCGGTGGTGTCGAGGTGGTCGCCGAGCAGCTGTCGTTGCTGAACCGCTGCGGCGTCTTGCCTTTCCAGCTCGACCAGGCTGCCGACGCCAGCGAGGAATTACGTCTCAAACACCGGTACATCCATCTCCGCCACCCGGACATGGCCCGGAACCTGGTGGTGCGGCATAGGGCCGCCCAGGCCGCCCGCCGCTTCCTCTCGGAACGCGATTTCCTCGAGGTGGAGACCCCGCTGCTCATCAAGACCACCCCCGAGGGCGCGCGGGATTATGTGGTGCCGAGTCGGATCCATCACGGGCAGTTCTACGCTCTGCCCCAGTCACCGCAACTATACAAGCAGATCCTCATGGTGGCGGGGGTGGATCGCTACTACCAGCTCGCCCGCTGTCTGCGTGATGAGGACCTGCGCAAGGACCGCCAGCCGGAGCACACGCAGATCGACCTCGAGATGAGTTTCGTCAAGGAGACGGACATCTACGCCTTGGTGGAAGAGATGATGGCGGTGATTTTTGCCGAGGCAGCGGGAATCACCTTGCAGACACCGTTTCCGCGGATCGCTTATGACGACGCCTTCAATCTCTACGGCTCCGATAAACCGGACCTCCGCTTCAGCTGTCCCGTCCACGATCTGGACGCGCACGTACCCGGTTGTGGCTTCGGCGTGTTCGAGAAGACCCTCGCTGGCGGCGGTACCATCCGTTGTCTCTGCGCTCCGGGCCTCTCGAAATACAGTCGCAAGCAGATCGGTGAACTGGAACAGCTCGTGCAGAAACGAGGCGCCCACGGTCTGGCCACCACCAAATTCGCCGACGGAAAGTGCGAGACGGGTATCGCCAAGTTCCTCAGCGAGGATTTCCAGGCGGCACTCCGCGATCGTCTCGGCGCCCAGGACGGTGACCTGCTTCTCTGCGTGGCCGGTGATCAGAACATCGCCTTGCCGGCCCTCGGCGCCTTGCGGGTGGCACTGGCCCACCGCGAAGGCTGGATTCCCCCCGATAACTGGGCGTTCACCTGGGTCAATCACTTCCCGCTGTTCGAGCGGGATTCGGAGACGGGCGGTTGGTCTCCGTGTCACCACATGTTCACCATGCCGGGACTGGATGACCTCGCTTCGCTGGAATCCGATCCGGGTGGTGTGCGTGCTCAGCTGTACGACCTGGTCTGCAACGGGACCGAACTCGGGTCCGGCAGCATCCGGATTCACCAGCGCGAGTTGCAGGAACGAATATTCAAGATCGTGGGGCTCAACCGGGAGGAATACGAGGCCAAGTTCGGCTTTTTCCTGTCGGCCCTCGAGTACGGCGCCCCGCCCCACGGCGGTATCGCCCTCGGACTGGACCGGATCGTCATGCTGCTCACCGGCAGCCCATCCCTGCGCGAGGTCATCGCTTTCCCGAAAACCACTCTCGCGAGTTCGCCTCTGGATAACTGTCCCGGACCGATTTCCGACGCCCAGCTCCAGGAACTGGCGCTGAGCATCGTGCCGGAGTCCAAGCCCGAACCCGAGGCCGAGACGGAATGAGCAAACGGCGGCAGAACGACGATCTCGAGGCCGCTACCGAGCGGAAGATACCCCTCACCGGGGTCGATCAGCTAACGCTGCTCGGTGGGGGCGATGCCAACCTGCGGCTCCTGGAGGAGTTCTTCGCGGGCACCATCACGGTGCGGGGCGAATTCATGATCGTGCGCGGTCCTGGCAACCAGGTGGAAGTCCTGAATGAGGTCGTTCACGATCTGATCGAACGGGTGAACCTCGGCCAGACGGTGGATCAGGTTTCGGTCTCGTATCTCCTGGCCCGTCATCAGAATCTGCCGCAGGATCGTGACGAGGAACCCGAGACGGGGGAGCCGCTGCTTTTTGCCAGTGGCACCCGCCGGGCCATCCGGGCCAAGACAGCCGGACAGCGCCGCTACGTGGAAGCGGTGCGCAATCAGGATCTGGTCTTCGCCATCGGTCCCGCAGGCACCGGCAAGACCTATCTAGCCGTGGTCTTGGCCATGGACTACCTCAAAAGGCAGCTGGTGGATCGGATCATTCTGGTGCGGCCTGCCGTGGAGGCGGGAGAGCAACTGGGTTTCCTGCCTGGTGATTTGCAGGAGAAGATCAATCCGTATCTGCGACCGCTCTACGATGCCTTGTCGGATATCATCGGTCCGGGTAAGATCGCCCGTTATATCGCCAGTGGCGTCATCGAGGCCTCACCTCTGGCGTACATGCGGGGGCGAACCCTGAACAATGCCTTTGTCATTCTCGACGAAGCCCAGAACACCACCGTTGGCCAGATCAAGATGTTCCTGACTCGTCTCGGCTTTCAGACGAAAGTGGTTGTCACGGGTGATATCACCCAGATCGACTTGCGGCAGCATGAAAAATCCGGTCTGATCCATGTCCAGGAGATCCTGGCTGGGACCGAGGGTGTCGCTTTCGTCGAACTCGGGCGTCGCGATGTCCAGCGTCATCCCCTGGTACGTCGTATCGTGGACGCGTTTCAGGCGGCGGAAGCGCAGGACAACAGGAGGAAGTGATCCATGCGCTGGTGGTTGATGCGGTGGCTGCGTCTGATCCGGGTCGCTTCGGCACGGAGTAGCCGCGTCTCGGCCCGCGCGGCGGGCAAGCCCATTGTTTTCGACACAACCGTGCGGCGTCTCGATTGGCGCTGGCCCGTGGCCATGGGCCTGCTGGTGGGGCTCTGGCATTTCGTGCTTTTTCCTCCTGTGCCCCGCATCGATTCCACCTTCCCCATGGAGGGGGAGATCGCGGACCGGGAAATCCGGGCGCCGTTCACCTTCCAGGCCCCACTGCTGCCGCGAGATGTGAACATGAAACGCATGGACAAGGTGCTGGTGGAACCCCCCGCCCTGCGCCGCCTGTCCATGCCTTCGTCACAGGGCCCGCTGGCTCGCTACGCCATCTGGCGGGAAGCGGTGGAGGTGGAACTCGCCCGCCCGGAACGGTCGCTGGCGGAGCGGATCAGCAGTCTGGCCCTGCGTTTCCCCGAGTTCGACGAGGAGAACTTTCAGCGCATCCTGCAGGTGTCCGAACCCAGGCTGCTCCTGGATCTGATGGTGGAGGTGCTGGCGGAAGTGTGCGAGGGGGGTGTTGCCGACATGCTCCCGCACGGCAATTTCACCAAGGTGCTGATCTTGGCCGAGGGAACGGAGTTGCTGCAGGACCGCACGCGGATCGTGACCCAGGAGCGGGTTGGTGAGCGGCTGACCTCTATGTTGCGCACCCGGGGAGTCCCGTCGAACGACACCGTCTGGGCTGCGCTGCTGGTGCGGCAGTTCATCACCCCGAATCTGGTGTACGACCCGACCGAATCGCGTCTGCGCCAGGAAACGGTGCGGGAATCGGTTCCCACCGAGCGCGAGTTCATCAAGGGGGAACGTATCATCGATCAGGGTGTGCGGGTGACCGAACAGGAATCACTCTTCCTGAATCATCTGCACGATCTGGTGGTGGCTCGGGGGGAACTGTCGGTCAGCGGACTCGGGTGGTTGCGGTTGCTGACCCGGGTGCTGCTCATCGGTCTCGCCCTGCTTCTGTACGGCTGGATCGGCTGGATCCACTTCCCCGAGGTACTGTGTCAGAAACTCCGCTTGCTGAGTGCGGTGGCTCTCTGCTTGATCCTGTTTCTCAGCGCCGCCGCTGTGGCGCTCAGTCAGCCTGGACTGGGACCGTTTGCGGTGCCGATTCCGTGGCTGGCGTTGCTGGCGACCGTGCTGTTCAAGGATCGCGTCGGCTACGCGACCTCGTTGTTGGCGGTGCTGTTGCTGGGACTTCTGCCGGAGATCCAGACAGCCTCGCTCTTCACCTGGTTGATTCTCGGTGGAGTCACGGTGGTCTCGGT
>JBDRBC010000020.1:0-3519 GCA_043823125.1 bacterium
GGGCTGGGAAACCGCCGAGCCCAGTGGGCCTGCTGAGCCCGGAATCGTATGCAGTCGGGCTCTACAATCCAGAGATCCCCAGCCGGGAGTCGCGTCACGATGATCCTCAGTACCCGAGGCCGAGTGCGTTGGCCGCCGGAAGCAGTGCGCTGCGCGGCCCCTCCGTCACGGGACTGTGAAACCATCGCCCCGATTGCGCCACCGGGCAATACAGGAGTCTTACCCTACTCGCCCGATCAACGACTTGCGCCCACGTGGGGTATGTCTCCTGACCCGGACGAGCGGAAAGGAAACAGAGGCGCTGTCGAAGCCCGGACAACCGCTCCGTTGAAAGTCATGGCAGAACCGCCTCGGGTCGGAGGGGTTTGATCTCGTCCGAGTACCCGAGTGCCCGCAGTTCTCGCCGGATTCGCTGCAAACGACGTTTGGCCGCTTGGGGCGTGGTGGCCAAGCCGTATTCGATGTACTGAGCCCCTTCGTGGAGGATCTTCCAGATCACCACGCTCAGGCGCCGGGCAATCGCCCAGATGGCCTTGGTATAACCGAGCCGAGGCAGCAGGCGGCGGAATCTTTGTTGAAAGAAACTGTTCTTGGTCTTGACTGCCGCCTGCGCCGCCTGGCAAAGCACGCGCCGCAGGTACAGGTTCCCTTTCGCGCAGCGGCTGCTCTGGTTCTGTTCCGCGCTCTCGTTTCGGCCTGGGCACACGCCAATCCAGGAACTGAACTGGGCCGCGGACGGAAAGGCGCTGGCGCGGGGGCCAGCTTCCGCCACGATCTGGTGCGCCGACAACACCCGGAGGCCGGGGATCTTGACCAAGCGGGCCACGGCGTCGCCATGCTCGTGCATGACCCTGGCCGTCAGCAGCGATAACTCCTGCATCTGCCCCTCCACCAGCGCCAGGTGGGCCAGATGCTGTTGCAGGAGCCTCCGATGGATCTCACTGACGGCACCCGTCAGAGCATCGGCCAGTTCTTCGGCAGAGCACTGCACCCGGGCATCGGCCAGCGCGGCCAGTTTCACCGCATCCGTTTCCCCCTCCACTAGAGCCCCTAAAATGCGGAGTCCGCTCGCGCCGAACAGGTCGGCCACCACGCCGGAGAGCTTGATGCGCGTCTCCTCCAGCAGACTCTCCACTTGATTCTGAATCCGCACCCGGTCGCGCGTCAGTTGCGTCCGCCGCCGCGTCAAGGTCCGCATGAGCCGTTGCTCGGCATCTGGAACAAAGCTCAGCGTCAGTTCTCCGGCTGCCTGACGGCGTACCAACCGTTCCGCATCTTTGAAGTCCGCCTTCTTGCCTCGCGGCGCACGGTTGCTCCAAGCCTGCGCCAAGTACAACTGAAAATGCCGCTCCAGCGCCAGCCACACCGGCTTCCAGTACTGCGCCGTGGACTCCATGACGACCTCTCGCACCCTCCGCTGCTGCAGCCACGCTGCCAGGTGCAGCAGTTCCGAGGTCGTGGTTCGGAAACGTCGGCTCTCGAACCGCATCGACTCCGGTTGTTCACCGCCCGTCCCTATGCCTACCGCCACCATGAGCACTCGCTTGTGTACGTCAATTCCCGCTATACTGCCAGTCATCACTGTTGCCTCCGGCGTGGAAGCGGGGGACACGCAAACTGTAGAACGCACCGTTTCGTGCTACCGCTTCCCCGACCGGGGCCGCAGCGCACACTCATTGGCTCTTCCGCGTGTCCCGGGTCATACTCCCTCACGGCTTCAACTGATCCAGAGCGGAACCGATCTTGACCGCCCACGCTGCAACCACATTACCGTAAGGCTCCTCGCGACTTTCATCGCTATCGGCGGCCCACAGGGCCATTCGAACTCCCTCACGGTCGCGGCTCGGTGCCGGTTTCGTGGTCCAACCAGTCCAGGTAGGCTGGGGAGCCGTCTACCACCGTGAGCGCTAGCACCTCGGGGACCTCGTAGGAATGCAGCTTCTCGATCTCGGCCCGCAGCGCGTCGAACAGGACGCGGCGGCTCTTGATGAGGAGCAGCCACTCGGTGGCCTGCTCCACGGCGCCGCGCCAGTGGTAAATGCTGCGCGCCTCGCCAAGCACATTCACGCAGGCGGCGAGGCGCCGCTCGACCAGATGCCGCGCAATGGACTCCGCCTGTTCCCGATTCGCGCACATGCTCAGAACCACGATCTTGTCGGTCATTTGAGCCTTCCCATCGAATTATGTGGAAAAGACGAAAAAAGAAGGTTATAAATTAGAATAGCGATGTCGGTGCGCACAATAGTCAGTACCTGCGCCCTGGTTCTGGCGGGCGGGTACCTCCTGTTCAGTTTCCTCGGCCCAGGCGGCATCCCCATGGTACTCGAAAAACGCCGCCAGATTCGCGAGTTGCAGGAACAGAACTCGGAGCTTCAGCGGCAGCTCCAGGAAAGCCGTGAGCGCATCCGATCGTTCCGGGAGAATGCCGGCGAGCGGGACCGCCGCGTCCGCGAGGACCAGGGCAAACTCAAGAAGGACGAGACGACCTTCCTGATCCCGGCCCAGTAGGGACAGCTCATGTGGGGGGCAGACGATCGCTTTCTGTCGTCTGCCTGCAGGTGAGATCACAGACGGCAGGCCACGGACAGCGATGGCCTGCCCCACAACACGCGGCCTCTACTCGGTGAACATCCCCTCGTAGAGCACTGTGCTGAGGTACCGTTCCCCCGAGTCAGGCAGGATCGTAACGATGGTCTTGCCCGCGAACTCCGGCATTCGCGCCAGGCGCACCGCAGCAGCAGCAGCCGCACCGCAGGAGATGCCGCAAAGAATGCCCTCCTCGCGCGTCAGGCGCTTGGCCATTTCAATGGACTCCTCGTTGGTGACGGTCTCCACCCGGTCTACCATGGACAGATCCAGCGTATCCGGAATGAAGCCTGCGCCGATTCCCTGGATCTTGTGCGGGCTGGGCTTGATGGGATCTCCGTTCCTCACCTGGGTGATCACAGGGCTGGCGACGGGTTCCACGGCGACCGACATGACGTTCTTCTTCCGGGCCTGCTTGAAGTAGCGCGAGATGCCGGTGATGGTGCCCCCCGTTCCCACACCGCTGACCAGGACATCCACACCCCCGGCGGTATCCTCCCAGATCTCCGGGCCGGTGGTCTTGAAGTGGATCTCGGGATTCGAGGGGTTCTTGAATTGGTGCAGCAACACGTAACGGTTGGGCTCGGAGGCCGCCATCTGCTCGGCCGCCTTGATTGCCGCCCCCATGCCACCCGCCGCCTCGGTGAGAACCAGCCTGGCGCCGAACGCCTTCAGAACCTTGCGCCGCTCGATGGACATGCTCTCCGGCATGGTGAGCGTGATCGGATAGCCGCGCGCCGCCGCCACGAAAGCCAGGGCGATGCCGGTGTTGCCGCTGGTCGGCTCGATGATCTCCTTGCCGGGGCCGAGCACGCCGCGCGCCTCGGCATCCCAGATCATCGAGGCCCCGATCCGGCACTTGACCGAATACGCCGGATTGCGTCCCTCGATTTTGGCCAGCACCGTGCCGCGAGCCCCCTCAGTGACCCGGTT
>JBDRBC010000021.1:0-2548 GCA_043823125.1 bacterium
GGTTCCGGGTTTCGTGCCATTAACCTTGCCCCATTTCGTCATGATGATGCATTTTTCGCTGTCCCAGTTCGAGTATCCCCCACCGTGGACCGATCCGGAAAACGTCGTCTCACCCGTGGCCCCGGTAGGGCCGTCCGGCCCCGAGTCGGCCTCGCGACAGAGTTCGATGCCTCCATCGGATGTCGCGATCCAGATATCATCCGCGGAGATGCCTGATATGGCGTTGCCGGCATGATTGTTTATCGTCACGGTTATCGTGGCATCCGTGGTAGATCCACCAAACTCATACACATCCAGGAAGCTTGCACCGCCGGCGGGGGATATCGGTACGGATACAGCCGTTGGATTGCAGGCGTACGTGGCATACGATTCGTTCATGCAGGGAACGCCGGGATCATTGGGTTCCGTGTAGGTTCCCGTGAAACACCATTTCGACAGTGTCCAATCGCAAGCGTTGAACTCGACACTGGCACCGGCAGCAACGGCGCCATCATCGCATAAACCCAAAGCAGTGTTGTTCTGGATTACACAAGAATCGAACCTGATGCTTGTGCCTGCACCATGCACGTATACTCCACCACCACCGAATATAGTTGCTGAGTTGCCGCCGAATACAACACCGATGAGATGTGCGTGGGCAGTACCGCTACAGTAAATCCCGCCTCCTTCGTCTGTGGCGCTGTTGTTGACGAATGTGCAGGTCTCGAAAACGGGGTCGGTTGTGTAAGGGTAGGCATTGAGGCAATAAGCGCCCCCACCAGCACCGCCGGTTACTGTATTATCTTGAAATGTGCAGCGCTTGAAGGTCGGGGAGCAGTTCCAGACGTAGACTCCGCCCCCGTCTGCAGCCGTATTTCCTGTGATGACGCAATTGATGAAGGTTACGGAAGGGGGGAGGCCGTCATAGCACTTGATTCCGCCTCCGCGCCCCGTTCCGGCGTCACCGCCGGTGATGGTGAATCCCTCGATGACCACTCCGGTATTGTTGGATAGATTGAAGACACGGTCGCTACCCATGGCATCGATGGTGACCAGTGAGGGGTGTCCCGTCTGGCTGCGAAGGTGCACGTCGTTGGTCGGGAAATGAAGGTCGCCTTCTTCGTATCGCCCGTTCACCCCCGGGAAGACGATGATTTCATCGCCAAGCGAGGCGGCATCCAGTGCGGCCTGAATGGTCAGATGATTTGCGCAATTTGCGTCGATGTCAGCCGCTGAATCGACCCTCAAAATTTCGGCGCGGCCAGTGCTGATTGTGGATGCGATGATCAATCCCGCTGCTATCAGTACCTGGAGCTGCTTGCCCATAACGTCCCCCTTTTTGTGTGATGATGAACGCGAAACACGGCGATGATCTGAGTAGGTGTGGTACATGCGTGATGCAGCCCTAGGTTGTGGAATAACTTACTCTGATGTCAGCGCCATTCTACCAAAATCATCAACGTCTTTCAATGGTGGTGTAGGCAATATCAAGATCGGCTATGCTATCCTATCCGAATTGTGGACTCCTGGTGCCTTCGTCTGTACCGTATTCATCAGTAACAAGGCGTGATATTGATGTCCTGTTCCGGCTACCGGATTCATGGGGATGTGCATTTGCAGCTCGGTATAAAAGCGATAGAACGGTCTTGATACCTCTTCAGGCAACCACTGACGGTAAATGGCACCGTCGCGCATCGCGTCGTATCTCGACAAAATCTATAGTAATAATGTGATAACAGCTTTGTGATGTCATGTGAACCAGTCTGTGGCGGATCTTATGGCTTCATTTCTGTTCCCTCGTTTTCTCACGGTTTCATATCTGATACGGCTACGGAATGTGTCCAGGGTCTCGCCGAGAGATCGCCAGTGTACAACGTCACTCATACCTGTTCGCCGCATCCAGCTCTCTTTGGAGTAGATCAGGAAGTTCATCTCATTCTCCGCGGTGAGATTGTGGTGGAACGTGTCGATCTGGCTCCATTCGAAGCTCTCGAAGCCGGAGCGCACCATGTCCGTTGCCGGTTGGGCGTCGCCCATCATCCGGACATGGAACGGCAGGCAGTGTCAGCCGAGCCGCTCGATCTTGCGGTCCACTCTGGCCGGATCAACGCCCAGGTCGCGGGCGACCTGTCGGTTGACCATGCCACCGACGGTTTTCAGGGAGATCTGGTGGTAGGAGCCGTATTTGTGGTAGGGCCAGTTCTGCGCCAAGGGCTGGGTTACTTCCATGCGATCATTGACCGTTTAATTTCCTGTATCTATCTTTGCCTGACTGTAGCTTTTCGAAAGGGTTCGGTCCGGAAATTCCTTGCTGCCGGGGCGCCGGCCCGCGCTCCCGACTTCGGAACGGGAAGGAACTGCATGTCGCGCTTTTTCCTCTACGCCTTCGGCACCTTCGGCGGCACCGGTTTTGCGCCCTTCGCACCCGCCACCGTGGCCAGCCTGGCCTTTACCGGCCTGTGGATCCTGGTGCTGCCCGTTCCGCTCTGGCTGCAGATCGTCCTGTTGCTGGGGGTCACCGGTCTGGGCGTTCCGGTGGCCACTCGCCTGGAGCAGCGGCACGGCAAGG
>JBDRBC010000022.1:0-2850 GCA_043823125.1 bacterium
CGATTCCCGCCTGAAAACCAGGGTGCGGTCAGCCACCCATGAAGAAAATGACGCCGCCCTTGAGATTGAGGAACTGGGTGGCGTCGCCTTCGGTCATGACATTGTGGAACGTGGCTTCGAGGAAACCACCCATATTGCCATTGCCCTTGAACTGGAATCCGCCCCCGGCGCCCAGACCGAATTCGGTCTCGGTTAAGCTGACGGAGACGCCTTCATCCGAGAACTCGGCTTCGAACCTGTAAAAGCCAGCGATCGCTTTCAGGTAGGGACCCTTGCCATCAGGCCCGAGGGAGTATTTGAACGTCCCGGCCATCTGGAGAATGGTGTAACTTTCGTCGACGTTGGGAACGTCTAGTTCCGACGGATAACCGTAGTTGTTGTAGCAGATCTCGCCGCCGATGGCGAGGATGGGCGATGTGTAATAGCCGAATCCGACGCACCCCGCCAGACCCGGATCAAAGGTATCACCAAAATCACCCATGGGCATGGTGTATCCGAGGCCGACGGAGATCTCCGACTGGCCCGCTTCGATTCCTTGCGCCCAGGTCGACCCAGCCAGAAGCATCATCATGATAGTGAGCCACAACATCCGTTTCATGGACTCCTCCTTTTTGTTGGCACGGTGATGGATCTGCGCTAATCCTCTCGAGGACCTTTGCCTGGATGTCCTTCATTGTCAATGGGAATTGCGGGTGCGACCATGCGCATTCTGACCGATTGTCCGCGACGGACAGTCCGTATCTTGGGTGATGACCCCGACTGGCGTGAAGTCGCCGTCGGCTCGTTGGTGGCGTCAGAGCGCGAGCTGTGGCTCGCCCTTGGCCACGGCAGGTCCGTCTGGGTGGGGACGAGCAGCCTGAACGACTGCGGGGATTGGCCTCGGTTCATCTGTGTGGCGGTGGCTGCGGATTCCCAGTTCGATGTCCTGCGCCAGCTCGGCGCCTCCAGTGATGGGCAGACCGAATCGGTGGCCTGTCTGGCGTTGACCGGGCAGCGATTTCACGGCCACCGGCAGCGGCCCTGGGTTGCTGCGGCAGGCAATCTCCATCTCTCCGTCGCGCTATTTCCCCGGCAGAACGCTGCCAGGATCGGTCTGGCGTTGACCATGTTGCCGGCTGTGGCCTTGATCGATGCCGTGACAGCAGCTAGTGACGGCGCCCTCAGGCCGGGCATCAAGTGGGTCAACGACATTCTGCTGGGGGACAGCAAGGTCGCCGGTGTCTTGACCGCTACCCAGGCGCAGGGGGGGCGCCTCGAACTGGCGATTCTCGGGATCGGATGCAACCTGGCCCAGGCGCCTCCGGTCCCACCCACGCCATTTGTGCCGAGGGTGAGTTGCCTGCACGAGACTCCCGGTGGCGAAACGTGCCAGCTGGGGAAACTGAACCGGGCCGTACTGGCGGCGCTTGATCAGCGGTATCACAGCTTGCTGCGGGACGGTCCCGAAGTACTGTTCGCCGCTTACCGTGAGGCTTCGGTTGTGGTGGGGCGGCGGGTTCGGATCTTTGACGAGGGAGTGGAACTGCGCGGTGGACCGGCGGATTGGCCGGCGCCGCTGGCCAGTGGCAAGGTGCTGGCCATTGAACCCGATCTCTCCTTGAGGATCGATTCGACGACAGCGCCAATCAGCCGGGGACGGCTGGTATTCGAGGAGTGGTGCTACCCGGTGCGACCGGCGGGAGACAGCCGGAACCGATGACGCCGGGTGCGGTTCGAGTGCGCATGATTCGTGAATCAGAGCCCGGGAAATGGCCGATCTGCGGGGGGCTGGCGCTGATTGTCCTCTGGCTCATTGTATTTCAAGTTCCCGCGAGCTGGATCGAGCTGTTCTTCAGTCCGCTCGGTCACCCAATAACTGGTCCCACGGCGAGGCGCCCGACCGCGGTGCTACACATCTTGCCCCCACCGGTCATCGTGCCCGACGAGTCGCCGCAGCCAGTGGATTCGCAAGCCAAGCCGCCGCCGATTCCCGAGACTCTCCCGCCGCCGGAGTGGTGGCGTACTGCCTGGGAAATCCATATCGAGAATCGATCCAGTGATGAGATATTCGTCGCGGCCCCATCCGAGAGTCTGCTCGAACTGGCGCGCGACCTGATCGGCTATCCCACCGTCTCCCGGTTACTGGCCGAACCGGACAGCTCCTTGGCCACACGACTGGCATTTTTGCGCCTGCGGAATCAGCAGCAATTCGCCGCGGTCCGGGAATATCTACTGGGCGTGCCGCGGCAGAAGTTATATCGCCAGATCTTGAATCAAGCGGCCACCCTGTACGACGAATTTCTGCTCCTGGAAATCGAGGTCACGGATCTGCCGCCAGCGGACCAACAATAAACAGGAGCGGCCCCGACGGGGGCCGCTCCCTAACGGACTCTTGCCAGAAGTAGGACTACTTCACGAGAGCCATCTTGTTGATGCTGACCTTGCCCAAGGCGGTGGTCTTGTAGAAGTAGACACCTGAAGAGACGTCAGTCCCCTCATCGTTGGTGCCGTCCCAGACCACAAAGCCCGGGCCCGCATCCACAACACCGTCGACCAACGTCGTCACCAGTTCGCCACGAACGTTGAAGATCTGGAGTGTCAACTGACCCTTCTGGGGCATGTTGAACTCGATCTTCGTCGTCGGGTTGAACGGGTTCGGGTAGTTGGCCTTAACCTCGAAGCGGTCCGGCATCGCCGTGTCGACAACATTGCCGCCGGTGATGTTTCCACACAGGTGAATGGCGTCACGCAGCACCTCGGCGCGCACCGGGCAAGCGGAGCAGGTGCCCGCATTGCCGCCGCACCGGGTATCGGTAACGACCCACGCGAGATCGTACGGGAGGTACAGGACCTTACCGTTTGATACTCCGG
>JBDRBC010000023.1:0-10220 GCA_043823125.1 bacterium
TGATGACGGGCGAGGGACCGAAGTTCGAATAAATCGGTTCGTGATACCGGTCAGTCAGACACAACGTCTGCCGGACCGCAGATCTCCAGCAACACGCCGCCGGTAGCGCGGGGGTGCAGGAAACAGATGGCCTTGCCGCCGGCGCCTGGTCGCGGTTCGTCGTCCAGCAGTTGCAGGCCGGCTTCCCGACAGGCGGCCAGGGCTTGCCGCACGTTGGTGGCGCCTACGGCGAGATGGTGGAGCCCCGGTCCCTTCTTGGCCAGGTAGCGAGCGATGTCACCCTCCGGCCCCAGCGGCGCCAACAGCTCCACATGGCCGGGTGAACCGTGGCGGTCCAGCTTGAGGAACGCCACCTCCACCTGCTCCTGTGGCAGTTGCTCGATCCGTTCGAGTTCCAGGCCGAGCAGGTCACGATACAGACGCAGGCCGGACGCCAGGTCCGTCACGGCGATGCCGATATGGTCGACGTATCCCGCCACCCCGGGTGGCAAGTCAGGCACGGGTACAGCTGGGGAATCTGAATTCATGTTGGGGCTCCTCGAGTCCGCGAGTAGGGGTACGGCGCGCTCTGACACCTGATGGTCGCATGATATCGGTCCGGAGGACAAGCTAACAGGGCTTCCCTCCCCAGACAACTCGGGCTATTCTGATCAAAGCTCGTCGACCCAAGGTCCGGCGCCAATTCCCGGGCCGCTCAACCGCCAAGGAGGCCAAGATGTTCGATCCACGGATATCCAATCTCGCCGAACAGCTCATCACCTACAGCGTCGATCTGCAGCCCGGCGAGATCATCTACCTGGAAATCAAGGGGCTCGAGGCCCTCGACCTGGGGCGGGAACTCATCGCGGCGGCCACGGCCAAGGGTGGCGTACCGTTCTGGTACTATAACGACGAGACCGTGAGTCGGAATTTCATCAAGAACGCCTCGCCGGAACAGTTCGAGGCCTGGGGCAAGTTCCACCGGCCGATCATGGAGAAGGTGGATGCCTATATCGCCGTACGCGGCAGCACCAATCCGTTCGATCTGGCCGACGTGGACGCCGAACACCTGAAAGGCCACGACAAGGCGTATTGGGACGAGGTGCACATTCCGGTGCGGCTCAAGAAGAAGTGGTGTGTCCTGAGGTATCCCAACCCGGCCATGGCCCAGCTCGCCGAGCGCGCCACGGCGGATTTCGCCGATTTCTACTTCCAGGTCTGCAGTCTCGATTACGCCAAGTTGTCACTGGCCATGGATCCGCTGGTGGAATTGCTGGAGGTCACCGACCAGGTGGAGATCGTCAGTCCCGGCACCGAGCTGAAGTTCAGCATCAAGGACATCCCGGCAGTGAAGTGCGACGGCCACCGCAACATCCCCGACGGCGAGGTGTACACCGCGCCGGTACGTGACTCCATGAACGGTGTCATCACCTACAATACCGCTACCATGCGCGCCGGGCAGCTCTTCAAGAATGTTCGTTTCGAGGTGGAGAACGGACGCATCGCCAAGGCGACCTGCGATGGCGACAACGACAAGCTCAACGAAGCCCTCGACGTGGACGAAGGTGGCCGCTACTTCGGTGAGTTCGCTCTCGGCGTCAATCCGTACGTCACCAAGCCGATGTTCGATACCTTGTTCGACGAGAAGATCGGCGGTTCGTTTCACCTCACCCCGGGCAACGCCTACGATTCGGCCGACAACGGCAACAAATCGGCGCTGCACTGGGATATCGTCAACATCCAGACCGCGGAGTGGGGTGGTGGCGAGATCAAGTTCGACGGCAAGCTTGTTCGCAAGGACGGGCTGTTCGTCTTACCGGATCTCACGGGGTTGAATCCCGACGCTTTGAAGTAACCATAAGATATTGTTTTACAAGATGTTGGAGCGCACAAATGAGAATTCACCGTAGTGGGACGGGTGCAGGCCGAATCGTCTTCACCCTGGCCGTTGTGTTAGTGTGCGGATCACTGTCGCTTCCCGCGTCGAGTCACGCTGGCGATTCCGAGAAGAACTGGGGGATCGGCTGGGCGCAGGGGATCACCCTCCGGAAATGTTTCGGGTCTACCTGGGAACTCGGCATCTCGGGTGCGCCCCAGGATTATCTCAGCAACGAGGACGAATACGAATCGCCGCCCGACCTGCCCGCGGAAGGTCCTGGCTATCTCGCCGCACAATCAACCACCCGACGTGAATCCGGCTGGGCCCGGTTCACCGTGGCGCGGCATCTGCTGCAGCGCGACCGACTCTCACTCGCGGTCTATTCCGGTCTGAAATATAACTGGCGAGACGGACAGACCACGCAGTCGTACTATCAGGAATTCGTTTCGGCGTACACCCGGGAGGTGACTGACGAGTGGACGGACGAGTGGCGACTCATTCTCGCCGCCAGGCCCAGTTATGCCATTCGCGACAATGTCACTATCGAGATCGAATTCGGGCTGAGTTATGCCTGGCAGGATGAAGAAGTGGTGATTATGAATCAACCGGCCGACAGTGCCGGCGAGACGATCCGGCGGCGGTTCTCGGAGTCGAGCAGTTTCTCCACCTACCGTGGCTGGGAGGGGCTGAACTCGCTCAATATCATCATCTGGTTTTGAGGGGCAAAACGTGCCGCCCACTGCCGATCACTGGTCGATAAGCGGACCGGCGAAGTGTTGCTAACCACCCGGCTCCGGTTCGATGATCACCAGCGGGTCGCCGGGATTCACCGTATCACCAGCGGCCACCGGTACTTCGGTCACCGTTCCCGCTACCGAGGCGGCCAGTTCGTTCTGCATCTTCATGGCTTCCACCACCACCACCGGTTCCCCCTGGTGAACCTTCTGACCTTCCCGCACTTTCACCTCCACCACGAGCCCGGGGATATCCGTGGTCACGGTGCCGCTGCCCTCGGCAGTGCCGAGGCTCTCCTTGGCCAGGGCGTGGAGTTCATCCATGACCGACAGACTCACCGGACGGCCGTTGACGGTGGCGGCCACGTTGCCCTTGTTGTCCACGCCGGTGAGGTGAACCAGGAACATGCGGCTGCCGAGACGCAGGCTCAAGGCGCGCCCGTCCAGTACCTGCGTCGAATCCACGACCACCGGGTCTTCGTCGTCGATCTGGACCTGGACCTGGGCTTCGTCATGGGCGACGGTGGCGCTGAACGACTGGCCTTCAGTGTCGAGGATGTATCGCTTTTTCATCCACACGGTTGATGTCCTTTCCCGGAGCGCCTCACGAAATGCTGCATGAGCGCTTCATGAACGCTGATTGGTCATGCCACGCCGGGCCGCGAGGCCCCAGGCAGAAGATGTCGATCCGTTGGTCCCGCTGGGCGCACCTGCTTCCTGACGTCGGGTCTCCTCGAAAAGCGCGGCCGCCGACAGTAATGCCCGCATCTCCGCGTCGGGCAGCGGGGACTGGAACGAGGTGGCGTCGAAGTATTCCTCCACGAACTTGGTGGTGTAACTCCCATCCAGAAACGGCGCCTGCTCCAGGGCCCACTGATGGAACGGGATGTTGTGCACCGGGCCGTGCAGGGTGAAATCCCGCAGGGCGCGCCGACTGCGCGCCACGCACAGCTCCCGGGTTTCCGCCCAGACCACCAGCTTGGCCAGAATCGGGTCGTAGTGGATCGGCACATCGAAGCCCTCGTATATACCACTATCCAGCCTGATCCCCGGGCCGCTGGGCGGCGTCATGGCCGTGATCCGGCCGATGGAGGGAGCGAAGTTCGCGGCCGGGTTCTCGGCGTAGAGGCGGAACTCCATGGCCCAGCCGTGCTGGCGTAAATCGTCCTGCTCGTAAGGGATGCCGTTGCCGCGAGCGATCTCCACCTGCGCGCGCACCAGATCGGTGGCGGTCACCATCTCGGTGATGGGGTGCTCCACCTGCAGGCGGGTGTTCATCTCCAGGAAGAAGAACTCGCCCTTGGGGGAGAGGATGAACTCCACGGTTCCGGCCCCGCGATAGTCGATGGCCTCGGCGGTTCGCACCGCGGCGGCGCAGATCTCCTGACGCAACTCCTCGGTCAGCGACGGCGATGGCGACTCTTCGATCACCTTCTGGTGACGGCGCTGTACGCTGCACTCCCGTTCGAACATGTGGATGGCGTGGCCGCGACCGTCGCCGAGTACCTGGACCTCGATGTGTTTGGGATCTTCCACGAACCGCTCGACAAAGATGGTGTCGTTGCCGAACGCGCTCTTGGCCTCGCCCATGGTCTGGCGCAAGGCGGTGTCGATCTCCTCTTCGCCGTGGACCACGCGCATGCCCTTGCCGCCACCACCGGCGGCGGCCTTGAGCAGTACCGGATAGCCGATATCCTTGGCGGCAGCCATCGCCGCGGCCGCATCGGCCACCGCTTCCTCGGTCCCGGGGATCACCGGCACCCCGCTGGTGAGCATCTTGCGACGCGAAGCCAGCTTGTCGCCCATCAGCTCGATGGACTCGGCGGTGGGGCCAATGAAGACCAGGCCGGCGGCTTCCACCGCTCGCGAGAAGCCGGCGTTCTCGGACAGGAAACCGTAGCCGGGATGAATGGCGTCGGCGCCGGCCTCCTGGGCGGCCTGGATGATTTTCTCGGCCACCAGGTAGCTCTGGGCGGCTGGCGCCGGTCCCACGGGATACGCCTCGTCGGCCGTAAGCACGTGCAGGGCGCTGCGGTCCACATCCGAGTAGATCGCCACCGTACGGATGCCCATCTCCTTCAAACCGAGCATGACCCGCACGGCGATCTCACCACGATTGGCCACCAGCACTTTTTCTATCTTCTTCCCCATGGAGTCTCCTTGTCGACTTGAACCTGGGATCAATTTCTGCGGTCTCGGTGTGGTGGTACTGTTTTCGGGGGGCTCTTCGCCCCCCGAAAACAGTACCACCGCACCATGTCTACAACGGAATATTCCCGTGCTTCTTAGGCGGCAAGAGTTGCTTCTTGTTCTGCAAAGTCCGTAAAGCCCGGATCAGATACTTCCTGGTAGAGGCCGGCTCGATCACATCGTCCAGATACCCCAGCCCCGCCGCGATGTAAGGATTGGCATAGGTGGCGTTGTACTCGTCGATCAATTTCTGCCGCCGCGTGTCGGCATCCTTGGATTTGGCCAGCTCTTCACGATAGAGGATGTTGACGGCCCCCTCGGGTCCCATCACGGCGATCTCGGCGCTGGGCCAGGCCACGTTGTAGTCAGCCCGGATGTGCTTGCTGTTCATCACGTCGTAGGCGCCGCCGTATGCCTTGCGAGTGATGACGGTCAACTTGGGCACCGTCGCCTCACAGAATGCGAACAACAGCTTGGCGCCGTGTTTGATGATGCCGCCGAACTCCTGGTCGGTGCCGGGTAAAAAGCCGGGCACGTCCTCGAACACCACCAGCGGCACGTTGAAGCAGTCACAGGTGCGGACGAAACGGGCTCCCTTGATGGCGGAGTTGATGTCCAGCACGCCGGCGTTCATCTTAGGTTGGTTGGCCACGATACCCACCGACTGGCCGTCCAGCCGCGCGAACCCGCAGATGATGTTGGTGGCGTACCGCGGCATGACCTCCATGAAGTCGCCCTCGTCCACCACCAGCCGGATGATCTCCAGCATGTCGTACGGCTTGCGTGAATCGTCGGGCACGAGGCTGTTCAGCTTTTCCTCACACCGATCCGGTTTGTCGTTGGGCACGATACGTGGCGCTTCCTCGAGGTTGTTCTGGGGCAGGAAGCTGAGCAAGCGGCGGGTCATGAGCAGGCAGTCCTGATCGCTGGCGGCCATGAAATGCGCCACCCCGCTTTTAGTGCTGTGGGTGTTGGCGCCGCCCAGCTCCTCGAAGGTGACGTCCTCGTTGGTCACCATCTTGATGACGTTGGGGCCGGTCACGAACATGTAGCTGGTCTGGTCCACCATCAGGGTGAAGTCGGTGATGGCGGGGGAGTACACCGCCCCGCCGGCGCACGGGCCGAGGATGGCGGAGATCTGGGGGACCACGCCCGACGCCATGGTGTTGCGCCAGAAGATCTCGGCGTAGCCGGCCAGCGACTTGACCCCTTCCTGGATCCGGGCGCCGCCGCTGTCGTTCAGGCCGATGACCGGGCAGCCGTTCTCCAGCGCCTGGTCCATGAGACGACAGATCTTCAGGGCGTTGGCCTCGCTCATGGAGCCGCCGAAGACGGTGAAGTCCTGAGCGAACACGTAGACCTGTCGGCCGTCGATGGTGCCGACGCCGGTCACCATGCCGTCGCCCACCGGCTTGTTTTCCGCCATGCCCATGTCTGCGCAGCGGTGGGTGACGAAGACGCCGGTCTCGCTGAAGCTGCCCTCGTCCAGCAGCAGGTGTATCCGCTCGCGGGCCGTCAGGCGACCCTTGGCATGGATCTTCTCGATTTTTTTCTCGCCACCGCCCAGATGGGCCTGGACGCGGAGTTCGTTCAAATGATTCAGCTTGGCTGTAAAGTCATCGGGCATTTTCTTCTCCCTGGGATCATAAGAAATGAACTGCAACACGACGGTCGGTTGCAGGCGGGGAATCCTACGGTATTTTTGCCGAGGCGGTCAAGCCGTGAGCCGCCGTGAGCCGCCGATGGACCATTTACGCCCTCTGGGGGAGCTGATACATTGGACCGTCAGGCGCCGATCGCCGTCGAATCGGGTGATTCTCCGCCGGCCGGTGTCGTTTACACGTCAATAATCCTGTCCCGGTTGGACAGATACAAGGAGGAGTCGCATGGATTTCGAGAACATTCTGGTGGAGATCGACGACGGCGTCGGGACCGTCACCATCAATCGACCCGATAAACTCAACACGCTCAACGCCGATACCATCGCGGAGCTGCACGCTTGCTTCAGCGAATTACGTACCGATCCCGCCGTCAAGGCAGTGGTGGTGACCGGAGCGGGGGAGAAAGCATTCGTGGCTGGCGCCGACATCAAGGAACTCGCCGACCTGACCAGCTCCCGGGCCGAGGCCTTGGCCACCCGTGGCCAGGAGCTCATGTGGAAGATCGAGAACCTGGGCAAGCCGGTGATCGCCGCCATCAACGGTTTTGCTCTGGGGGGCGGTTGCGAGATCGCGCTGGCCTGCACTTTCCGGTACGCCTGTGGCAGCGCCCGGCTCGGTCTGCCCGAAACCGGCCTCGGTCTGATCCCCGGCTACGGCGGCACCCAGCGGTTGCCGCGTCTGGTGGGCAAGGGACGAGCGCTGGAACTGATCCTGACCGGCAATCACATCAGCGCCGACGAAGCCCTGCACATCGGTCTCGTGAACAAGGTGCTGCCCCAGGATGAATTGCTGCCCACCGTGCTTAATATCGCCAAAGCGCTGGCTGGTAAATCCGCCGTCACCCTGCGTCTGGCTCTGAAGTCCGTGAACGAGGGACTCAACATGACCCTGGATGCCTCTTGCCGGCTGGAAGCGGCGCTGTTCGGGGTAGTCGGCGCCACCGAGGACGCGCACGAGGGGTGCGAGGCGTTTCTGGCCAAACGGAAACCGGAATTCAAGGATCGGTAAGGATCCGTTCCCGGTTTCTTGGCGGGGGAAACAGTTCTTTTACGGCGACTAGGCAGTGATTATCTTTGCCTGACCGAGTACTACCAGGTCCTCTGCGCATGAGGTGATTTGCATGACAGCAACAGGCAAGGCCAATAAAGAGGCCACCATTGAGATCGATCCCGAGCTTTGCAAGGGATGCAAGCTGTGTGTGGGTGTCTGCCCCAAGGAAGTCATTGCTATCAGTGACAAGCTGAACAGCGCCAGCTACCACCCGGCCTACTATCTCGGCGCCAATTGCACCGGCTGCGGGCTCTGTTTCTACGCCTGCCCCGAACCGGCCGCCATCTATGTCGTCAAACCGTAGTGAACTTTTAGAGAGCGGGAGTTTGTCCATGGCCAGACAATTCATGAAGGGCAACGATGCCATCATCTTTGGCGCCCTGGCAGCGGGATGCCGTGCCTACTATGGATATCCGATCACGCCGGCCAGTGAAATCGCGCACGCCGCTGCACTCCATTTCCCAGCCCTGGGAGGCACCTTCATCCAGGCCGAGAGCGAGGTGGCGGCCATCAACATGGTCTACGGCACCGCGGGCATGGGTATCCGCACCATGACAGCCTCGTCGAGCCCCGGCTTCAGCCTGAAGCAGGAGGGGCTCTCTTATGCTGCCGGCGCGGAGCTCCCGTGCGTGGCGGTGAACATCGTGCGCGGCGGACCGGGACTGGGCAACATCGCCCCCGAGCAGGGTGACTATTTCCAGGCCACCAAGGGTGGCGGCCACGGAAACTATCGTCTCATCACCCTGGCCCCCAACAGCGCCCAGGAAATGTGTGATCTGACCATGCTTGCCTTCGATTTGGCCGACAAGTATCGCAACCCGGCCGCGCTGCTGGCGGACGGCTTTACCGGCCAGATGATGGAGGCGGTGGAGATCCCCGTGGCCCAGTCGATTCCCTACGACCACACCGGGTGGTCGGTGCGGGGCGACGCCGCCACCCACCAGAACCTGATCAGCTCCATCTACCTCGACCCGGCGGAGCTGGAGCAGCACAATCTCAAGCTCGACAAGAAGTACCAGCAGATCATGGTCGACGAGGTTCGTTACGAGAAATACAAGACCGACGATGCCGACCTTATCATCGTGGCCTACGGCATCATCTCGCGTATCGTGTACTCGACGGTGGATCAGGCGCGCGAACTCGGCCTGAAGGTGGGTCTGCTGCGTCCCATCACCCTGTGGCCGTTCCCGACCCGGGCCGTGGCCGAGCTGACCGAGACCGCCAAAGGATTCCTGTCAGTGGAGCTGAGCACCGGTCAAATGGTGGAGGATATCCGGCTGGCCGTCAACGGTCGGTGTCCGGTGCATTTTTATGGTCGCTGCGGCGGCATGGTGCCGGGAGGTCAGGAGCTGGTGGAGGAATACATGAAGGTCATGGAAGGGGGACTGTCATGAAAGAGTTCAAGAAACCGGCATCCCTCTACGATGAGTTCTTCCGCAAGAGCGGTCCCGCCAAGACGGCGACCCACTACTGCCCGGGCTGCGGTCACGGCAACGTGCACAAGATGATCGCCGAGGCCATCGACGATCTCGGACTGGCCGATCGCGGCGTGTTCGTCTCACCAGTGGGTTGTAGCGTCTTCGGGTACTACTACTTCGACATGGGCAACGTCCAGTCGCCCCACGGCCGGGCGCCCGCCGTGGCCACCGGCATCAAGCGGGCCAACCCCGACTCCATCGTCATATCGTACCAGGGCGATGGCGACCTGGCGGCCATCGGTACCGCCGAAACGTTGCATGCAGCCAACCGCGGCGAGAACATCACGGTCTTCTTCATCAACAACGCCATCTACGGCATGACCGGTGGCCAGATGGCGCCCACGACCCTCATCGATCAGAAGACCACCACCACACCGCTCGGTCGGCAAGAGACCGTGCACGGCAATCCGATCCGGGTTTGTGAACTGCTGGCCACCTTGCCGGCGCCGACCTACATCGAGCGCACGGCCCTGGGCAACTCCAAGCAGATCATGAAGACGCGCAAGGCCATCCGCAAGGCGCTCAAGAACCAGGCCGAGGGCCGTGGTTACAGCTTCGTGGAGATTCTGGCGCCTTGCCCCACCGGCTGGAAGATGGACTCGCCCGACGCCCGCGACTGGGTGCGCGAGGAGATGACCAAGGTCTTTCCGCTCGGCGTCTTCAAGGACGAGGGCGAAACCCGCGAAGGGGACTGGCACCGGCAGGTGAAGCCGTTCGAACTGGACGCTGTGAACACGTATCTGCAGCGGTTCGCGGCCGAACCGGGTAAAGGAGACCCCGGCAAGCTGCCGGGAGATCTGCACACCAAGTTCGCCGGTTTCGGCGGCCAGGGGATCCTGACCCTGGGCCTGTTTGTGTCCCAGATCGCCATGCGGGCGGGCCACCAGGTCACCTGGATCCCGTCGTACGGACCGGAGATGCGTGGCGGCACCGCCAACTGCGCAGTCAACATTTCCGAGGGCCGCATCGGCACGCCGCTGGTGGACAACCCCAACGTGCTGGTGGTCATGAATCAGCCGTCCCTGGATGCCTTCGAGAAGACAGTGGTGGACGGTGGTACCATCCTGGTGGACACCTCCATCGTGGAGAGACGACCGGACGGCGATCGATTGAATGTCGTCCTTTTGCCCGCCTCCGAGATCGCGGACGAGGTCGGGACGCCCAAGGTGGCCAACGTGGTGATGCTGGGCGCCCTCTGCGCTGCCACCGATGCCTTCGAGCCGGCCTTCGTGGAGGCGACTCTGGAGGC
>JBDRBC010000024.1:0-4491 GCA_043823125.1 bacterium
CGCTGGGCCAGGAGTTCGGCGATGGTAGTTCAACAATCCTGGAACAAGAGGACACCTTCTTCCAGGTGCCCACCGGTCGGCTGAAGTTACGCGTGTTCTCGCCGTGGCGTGGGGAGTTGATCCAGTACCAACGGGCGAACCTGGCGGGGCCCAAGGAGTCGCGGTATACCATCTCACCCACCGACGATCCCGCCTCGTTGCTGACGGTGTTGAGTGACGCGCTGGGTGTGCTGGGGGTGTTGCGCAAGCGGCGCCGATTGATCATGTGTGATCAGACCCGGATTCATCTCGACGAGGTGGAACGACTGGGGCAATTCATCGAGCTCGAGGTGGTCTTGCAACCGGGGCAGACAGCGGCGGCCGGCGAAGCCATTGCGTGCGATCTCATGTCACGGCTGGACATCGCAGCGGACGACCTCGTCGAGTCCGCGTACCTGGACCTGCTGCTCGAATCTCCCTGATGGTTGCTGCCCGGAATCAAGGCCTGGAGTTGCGGACCCCGGTATCTGAAGGTATCGTGGTACGGACACGCTTCTTTGACATAGAGGGCCGAGGTCCATCACGCTAGAGGAGAACCCGATAGTGTCATCGCTGAAGCAGAACCCACCGCCGCGAGCACCGCAACCTGGCGGCGATTCCCTCGAAGCAGTAGATCCTTGTAACGAGCCGGGTTCACCCAAGGAGCCGGATATGGCCTCCCCACTCGATTCCCTCGCCCCATCCGTGGAATCTGCCGCTGCAATCGATCTCGTACGTCAGTGCGATGTGCGGGGGGTACTGCACAGCCACACCCAGTACGGTAACGGCGCGCATTCCCTCGATACCATGGTCGAGACGGCGCGGGAGATCGGCCTGGAGTATCTCGGAATCAGCGATCACTACCGCTGTAGTGGCCGGGATGACGGGTTGTGCGAGGACAGCATGGCGCGGCAGCGCGAGGAAATCGAAATGCTCCGTGAGAAGTATCCCGACTTCGACATCCTGCAGGGGGTCGAGGTGGATGCCGATCCCGACGGGAACCTGCCGCTGGACGATGAGACCCTGGCCGGTTTCGATTACGTCATCGTCTCCCTGGCCAACGGCCATGCCCTCGATCATTATAAGTTGACCGACTGGATGATCAAGGTGGCACAGCATCCCCGGACCACCATCCTGGGCAAGCCGGTGGGTGCGTGCATGTTGCAGAAGCCGCCTCAACCGGTGGATATGGAGAAGGTGTTGCAGACGGCGGCGGTGGCAGGGATCATCCTGGAGATAGACGCCAATCCGTGTTGCGACGAGCTCGACTGGTCGGCGTGTCATCGGGCGCAGGAGCTGGAGGTGCTGCTCTCCATCAATCCCAACGCACACCGTGCGGCGCGGCTGGTGGACTACCGGCACGGCGTGGAGTTCGCCCGTAGCGCCGGGGTCCGCTGTCGGAATATCATGAACACCATGAGTTACGTGGAATTACGCAAGTACCTGTCACGCCGGCGCTGAGAGATTTTCCCACTGGAGCCACTCGCTCAACTTGTTCGCCAGCGCTTCCTGGGTGATGGGCTTGCGCAGGTAGTCGTCCATGCCGGCCGCCAGGCACTGCTCGCGATCGCCTCGCATGGCGTTGGCGGTCAGGGCGATGATGGGCGTGTGCCGGTCGACACCCTCGATCTGCCGGATGGCCGAGGTGGCCTCGAAGCCGTCGAGTTTCGGCATCTGGCAATCCATGAGCACCATGTCGTAGGACTGGCCCTCCAGCATCTGCACCGCTTCCTCGCCGCTGCAGGCGATGTCCACCTGACAGCCCAGGTTCTGGAGCATGAGTGCGGCGACCTTCTGGTTGAAGAGATTGTCCTCGGCCAGCAGGATGCGTGCGGCCTCGTTTTCACCCACGAATCCCGCCAGCGCCCAGTCGGCCGGTGACAGCTCGACGGCGCCCTCCTTGCCATACTGTACGGTTTCCGTGGCGGGACCGGGTGCCCGGGCCGCGTCCGCAGCGGATTCCGAATAGACCCGTGCCGCTGTCCGGTGGGCGGCGGTTTCCTGGCCACTGATTGCTGCCTCCTCGGCGGCCACCTGTTCCGAGGTGGCCAGCGGGAGCTCGAGCCGGAACCAGAACGTGGAACCCCCGCCCTGTTCGCTATGGGCGCCGATCTCGCCGTCCATGAGTTCCACCAGGTGCTTGCAGATGGTCAGCCCGAGACCGGTGCCGCCGTACTGGCGGGTGGTGGACGTATCGACCTGGGTGAACTTCTCGAAGATGTGGACCAGTTTTTCCGGCGGGATGCCGATGCCGGTATCGGTGACGGAGAAACAGAGCGTCGCCCGCTCCGGGTTCTGTTCCAGACAGTGGACCCGGATGGTCACCGTGCCGTCCTTGGTGAACTTGATGGCGTTGTTGGTGAGATTGGTCAGGATCTGAACGATCCGGATACTATCGCCCATCACCAGGCACGGTCCGGCACTGTCGTAGTCCAGAACGAGTTGGATGTCGTGATCGCTGGCCAGCACGCCGAGGGTTTGCAGGGTCTCGGTGGCGGCTCGCCGCAGGTCGAACGGAATGGTCTCGATATCCAGTTGGCCCGCTTCGATCTTGGACAGGTCGAGGATGTCGTTGACCAGGTCCAGCAGCATACTACCGGATCGCTCGATCATGGTCACGAATTCACGGTACTCCTCGCTCAAGCCGGCGTGCCGCATCAGGTTGGTCATGCCGATGATACTGTTCATGGGCGTGCGGATCTCGTGGCTCATATTGGCCAGGAACTCGCTCTTGGCCCGGTTGGCGCTCTCGGCCGTCTCCTTGGCCGCGCGTAACGCCTCCTCGGCCCGCTTGCGGTCGGTGATGTCGCGCACCGATTCGATGGCGCCGACGATGTTGCCATCCTGGTCGAGCAACGGCGAGGCGGTGGCCCAGAGGTAGGCCCCGGCGCCGGCGTTCATCCCGGGGACATAATCCTCGGCGTACAGGGTGTTCATGCGCCGCTTGAAGTAGCTGTAATCCCCTTGCGAGATGGCGTCCGGATCCCAGATCAGATCGATGAGCAGCGGCCGCCGGGCGCCGTAAAACGGGATGGCGTAGGCCCGGTCCGCCTTGCCGATCATTTCTTCCTTGGGCACGTTGGTCAGCTCGTGCAGGGCCCGGTTCCAGGCGATCACCTTGCGGTCCTTGTCCACCACGAAGGTCGGATCCGGCAGGAACTCCACCATGTCGTGCAGGAACTGATGAGCCGCACGCAGCTTCGCCTCGGAACGCTGGCGCGACCAGGCCATGATGATGACCTCGGACACCGCCTGCAGCAGGTCGATGTCGTCCTTAACCCACGAACATTCCCGGCGGATGGCCTCGAAGCCGATGAATCCGCTCGATTTGCCGTGGACGATCATCGGCACCACCAGCAACGACTTCACGCCCAGTTCTTGCCACCGCTCCATCTCGGTGACGGCCTCGGGCGGCAGATCCGGCACCCGGGGGATGTGCAATAGCTGTTGCTGCTTGATGAGCGGCATGGCCCACGGCCATTTGGACGCCGGCACATCCTGGATGTCACCCAGCAGGGGTAACGTTCCCTGGCCACACCACTCGTGCGAATTGGTGAGATACTCCCCGTCCTCGGAGAACTGGAAGATGTAGCAGCGATCCGCGCGTGAGAATTCACCCAGGGCTTGCAGCGCCCGGGAGATTCCCAGCTCGGTCTGGTCGCTACGCAGGTTCATGAAACCGGTGGTGACGTCGGTGATGAGCCGCTCGCGTTCGAGCCGGTACTCCAGCTCCTTGGCGGTCTGTTGCTGCTGGGTCATGTCCCGGACGATGGCGCAGGCGTACTCCTGGCTGAGACACGAGACATAGGTGGCCGTGATCTCCATGGGAAACTGACTGCCGTCTTTTTGCCGGCCCATGGCTTCGAGGGTAGCGTGGCCCTGTTCCCGGATGGTGTCCCAGAGCCGGTTATATCGCTCGGGGGGCAAGGAGGGGCTCAGTTCGCTAGCGGTCCTGTCGAGCAGCTCTTGCTGGGTGTACCCGAAGGTGCGCAAGGCGGCACTGTTCACGTGCAGAAAGGTGCCGTCGGGCCGCGCCCAAAAAATGGCGTCTGGCGCATTCTCGATGGAGATCTTGGCCAGAATGGAAGCGAGATCCCGTTGGGAGGGTGTCGCCGAACCTGAATCTTGTGATCCTGTCATGGTATCCCTGTGTCCTCGTCTATCCCCATCCGCCAATAACAACTAAAGTGCACCCCGTGGCGAGCGTGCCGATGGGATGCGCTCAGTAGTTAAAACCGATCAATATCTCTGGGATTATTTCGGCTGATTGAAGGTAAACCTGAATTATTGTCTCATACTTTTGGGGGATTTCACTGGGGACCGAGATAACGGCCCATGAAGAGGATGCTGCCGGATACATTGTCGCGGATGAGGAAGAGAAAGGGGTGATCGGCGCGGAAGATTGGTCTTTCCTGCAGGATTTTCACCGAGCCGCCCCAGCTCTCCATAATCACGGCGGTGGCCGCGGCCGCG
>JBDRBC010000025.1:0-13313 GCA_043823125.1 bacterium
GCAACGCAGCAGATGGCTGCTTGTGGGCCCGCTGACCCGAATTAATCAGATAGACAGAGCACTAGCCCAAGACGGATGATCCGGATCACTGCCAGGGTGCCATCATCACTCAGAATGTCAAGGAGGGTTCCTGAACGGCGGGATTCCGTAGGAGGCAAAAAGAAAGGACGAGATCCTTAGCCGTGAACCTCGCCCTTCCTAGGCGCTCATCGTATGAGCGCGCTGGCAACTTGTAACGCATTGATTGCGTGTCATTAATATACGGGAAATCGAAATGGGTGCAAGAGTCGGCTGGCCACAAATCGACATTTTTTCGGTTTTTCAGCTCGATCGGTGCTGCGGGGAAAATCCGTGTATAGTCGGGAACCGAGGACCGGAAGCAGACCGGCCATCGTCACGGCACTGCCGCCCGGGAAGGCAACTTGACGGACGCTGGTACTTCACCAATACTGACTCCAGCTCGAAACTCGGTTCCGTCACGACAACCCGGCCTCGATCCGCCTGCGGCAACCATCGCCCGGCGCCCGTGGCCATCCTCGATCCGACTCAACACTATGCAACAGACACGCTGGTCCGGAAAACTCACCTGGGGTCTGGGATTCTTCCTGGCGGCCAATGTCTACCTCCAGCCGGGCAACCCGAGTTCCTTGCGAGCCATGGACCTGCTGTCTCTCCTGCTCTGGATCTGGCTGCTCCGCCATCTGTTGTCGGGGGGAGTCCGTCACACGGCGCTGGTCACCCTGGCCCTGCTTCACACCGTGCCGTTGTTCTGGGGGTGTTTCGCCTACCTGCAAGGGCTCCGGCCCACGATGTTGTTGAGCTTGCGCTGGCTCCTGGCCCTCCCGTGGGGATACTGCCTCTATCTGCTGGCCGAGAACAAAAGACACCGGACGCAGTTCCTCTGGGGCCTCTGGTTCGGCCTGCTGCTCAATGTCGGGGTGTTGATACTCCAGTACGGGGGCCACGAACCGTTGACGTATCGGCTCGGCCTGGCGGCGCCTGATTCGTTGCTGATCACCATCAATCACTTCCTGCTCCGGAATCCCGGACTGCACGGGCATGCCAATGCCAGCGCCGCAGTGGTCAGTCTCATCTTGCCCATCAGTCTCTTTCTGTACTACCGGGGAGAAGCGCGACTCTGGATGCCGCTGACCAGCATGACGGCCCTGCTGACGGCCAGTCACATCACCTCATCCCGTTCCCCCCTCATCGTGGCCGTGATCGGATTCGTCATCGTGGCCATCACCTCACGGCATTTCATCCGCACCATGATCCTCGCCGTGTTCGTGGCGGCGCTGACGGTGCCGCTCTGGATGTGGTACGGGCTGCCGGGGGGCGCGATCCGCTGGGTGGACACCGCCCACATGTCCGCCAATACGAGCGAACGGCTGGCCAGCAACGCCACCGCCATCCGCATCGCCGGGGATAATTTCTGGGGATTGGGTATCCAGGCCAGCCAGGAGGCCATGACGGATGTGCTGGAAAATCCCGCCTCACACAATGCATTCCTGCAGATCGCCATCATCTACGGGCCGGGGTTGGCGGCACTCCTGCTGGTGGCCCTGGTGCTACTGGCCTGGCATGCGCTCGCAGGTATTCGCCGGATCTGGGCTCTGGAGGCGTTACTCGCCTTGCACCTGTGCGGACTGTTCTGCTTCGAGGAACATCTCAACAATCCGACCTTCATCTGCCTGACGAGCTGGCTCGTCGTAGCGAGTGTAGCGCGTTTCGGCAGTCTGCCGGCGGTGGTGATCCAGCGTTCGGTGTCGTCAACGACCGCGGCGCCGGCCGTGACCGTGAACCGTCCCCTGAACTGAGCGGACCGCCATGAAGATCGTCATCGCCAACAGCATCTTCCATCCCCACGTCATTGGCGGCGCCGAGCGCGCCACCTACCTGCTGGCGCGCCAGTTGAGCACATCCGGCCATCAGGTCCATGTGCTGGCCACCAGCGGCAAGCGGTCGTCGGACGGACCGGCACCGGCCTCCGGGTACACCACTCGCAGTCTGCCCGACATCAACGGGACCATTTTCGAGGCGCCGAGCTGGGGCATGTACGACCTGCTCGTGGATCCGGCCCAGCCGCAGCCGGGGGTTCTGATCCGGGGGATGCATCACTTCCTCGGCATCCACGCGTCGAGCTGGCGGCGGCTGGCGGCACGGATACTGGACCAGCTCCAGCCGGACGTGCTGCACACCCACACCATCGTCGGTATGACCCCGGCCGTTTGGGGCGCGGCGCGGGCGTGCCGGGTGCCGGTGGTGCACACCTTGCACGACTACCATCTGCTCTGCCCACGCACCACGCTGCTCCGCTCGCGCGGCACAGTCTGCGAACAGCCGACGCTGCCGTGCCGTGTCCTCGCCTCACGCAAGCTGGCGGCGACCCGGAGGGTGGCGGTGGTGACCGCGCCCTCCCGATTCGTCCTCGAGCGCCACCTCGCCGCCGGTGGCTTTCCCGACGCCAAGGCGGTAGTGGTGCCCAACGCTTGCACGGAGCTTCCGGAAAGTCTCCCTGATCGCTCGAATTTGGCAGAAGTGCAGGGGCTTTTCCTCGGCCAGATCGATACCCACAAAGGCATCCCGGCACTCCTGGCCGCACTGGCAAAGCTGTTCGAATCGGATAGTGCTCCGGTGCCGGCCAGTTTCCGTTTCGCCTTCGCCGGTCTGGGGCCGCTGGTGCCCGCTGTGGAAGCGTTCTGTCTCCGGTTCCCCGACCGCTGCCGGTATCACGGTATGGTACGCGGCGCAGAAAAGGCCGCCTTGATGGCCGCGAGTTCGTTCCTCGTGTTGCCTTCCATCTGGCACGACAACTTCCCCATGGTCATTCTCGAGGCGTTCAGTCAAGGGATGCCGGTGATCGGCGCCCGCCGGGGAGGGATTCCCGAGATCATCGAAAATCAAGTCAACGGATTGGTGGTGGAGCCCGAACCGGTCCCTCTCGCCACCGCCCTGACCCGGTACGCCGTCGATGCCAGGGAGCGACTCCGGCACGGCGTTGCGGCTTTTACCACGGCGCGTAGCTTCAGTCTGGAGCGACACGTGGAGCAGTTTCTGGAGATCTATAGGGAAGTGAGCAACGGCTAGAACACTAGACGCCGGTTGATGGGTTCGCCCTGCTCCAGCGCCAGAGTGGCGGACCGGCCACACAGCCGTACAAGACCAGCCCGACACCCACCAGTGCCCAGGTCGGCCAGGCCTGTAACCAGATCAGCCCGAGCACCATGATAGCCGACGCCGCCACCGAGATGGCCACCGGCCAGAGGAGACGTCGGCTCAACAGCTGGCGGCAGATCCAGGCGGTGGTGAGAAAAAGCAGGGAGTGTGCGGTCAGCATGGCCCAGCACGCCCCGAGGGCGCCGTACCTCGGCACCAGCCAGAGGTTGCCGGCCACTGCCACCACCGCACTGACGAGTAACGGCGGGAAGTAGGCTCGCTGCCGATCGCAGGCGATGAGGGTATTGCCGAAGAACATGCCGAGGGCAAGCACCACGTAGGAAAAGCTCAGAATGCGGAAAACCGGCCCGGCGCCGGCGAAGGCGTCGCCGTACAGCTCGGCCATCATCCGTTCACCGAGCACGAACCCACCCGCGGCCACCGGCAGGAATCCGGCCCAGACCAGGCCGAGATAGCTGTTGAACCGGCGGCGAAAATCGGTGACGGATGTCTGCCACAACCGGGAAAGACGCGGCAGGAACGCCTTCCAAAGCACCTCCACGGCCACGATGAGCACGAACAGGATCTTCGCCGCGGCCGAGTAACTGCCGACGATGACCGGATCCGCCAGCGCACCCAGCAAAATGACGTCGATGCCGAGTACCACCCGGATGGTGACGTTGCTGGCACCGATGGGACCGGCCTGCCCCAGCCGCTCTCGCCACACCGACCAGCCGTGGAAGCTCGGCACGACCCGGCCACCGAGCCAGCGCGTGACCCGCCAGGCCATGATCCGATTGCTGGCGATGAAACCGGCGAGGAAAAAGAGCGGCACCCAGCGCTGCGCCGGCCAGCCCAACCAGCCGTCGCAGTACCGCAACAGCAGCAGCACCAGCACGGCGTAGAAGAGACTGCGACAGGTCTTGACGAGGCCCACCCAGGTCATCTGTTCCAGCCCGATGCCGACCCAGTCGTACATGAAAACCTGGGGCACTACCGACGCCAGATAGAGGATCAGGATCCAGGCGTCCTCGTGATAGGTGGGAAAACGAGGCAGCAGCAACAGCCCCACCGCCACCACCGCGCCGGCCAGGACGGCCAGCAGGCCGATGTGACTGCCAACATATTCACGAACGACCCGGGGAGTTTCCAGTCGCGCCACCTGGCGGATACCGAGGGACCACATTCCCCCTCGGCGATGATGAGGGCGTAGGCAGAAATGGAAACGCCGATCTGCAGGACGCCGAACCAGTGTGAGCCCACCAGCCGCGCCAGGTAGACCAGCGCGGCCACGTTGAGCAGCTGCGCCACGATCTGGGCCAGGGTGAGCACCCCGATATTGTGCAGGATCCCCTTCTCGCTACGCATCAGATCCGGCCACCAGTGCTGGCACCGACAACGGGGCCATTGCCGGAGCAATGGCCGCAATGAAAGGGTAGGTCGAGTTCACGCCAGAAAAGCCGTCGCTCAGCCACCGGTTCCGTCCCCACGCAGTATCTGGTCCCGATTGACAACCAGATACTCACAGATCAGCGCCAAGCAGACAGAGCCGGCCAGGGCCAGCAAGGTGAGGATGGAGATGGCTCGCAGCTTGCGTGGTCGCACCGCAGTCTGACTGGTGGTGATGTGGCCCACCCGCTCCAGCGAGACCAGCGCGCGGAGCTGAGTCTGCTTGCCGCGGATCTCCTGCCGGATGTCGGTACGCTGGTGCGCCAGATCGGAGTCCCGTTGCAGGGTCAGATCCGCAATCTCGGTGCGAATGTCGTTGCGGAGTTTCTCCAGCTCGATGTTTTTCTGGATCCGGAGATCCTCCACGAAATAGGCCGCCAGCTTGATCTCGTGCCGCAAGCTGTCAGCGCGTGTCTGGTTCGCGAAGGCCTCGGACCGACCGGCCAGATTCCCCAGGATGATGCTGTTGATGGCCTCGGCATCGTTGCGCAGCAGATTCGCCAGAAGCCACGGATTGGTCTGGTTACTGCCGAGCTGGTTCAGCAACGAATCACGACGCTGGACCAGTGTCGGTTCGCTCCACTCGAGAGTCTCGAGCAGTTCCTCGATGGCAACGAGATGGGTCAGGATCGTCCGGGCTTCCTGTTCGTTCCGCTCCAATGTCAACTGCCGGAATTGATTGTCTTCCTCGATCTTGCGCAACTCGATGTCGATCCGTTGCAGTTCGGCTTCGATCAACTCCAGCTCGGCTTCCTGCTTCTCGATCTCCAGGTCCAGCCGACTTTCTTCCGTATCCAGCTTCAGGAGTTCGGTACGCAGGTTCTCGATCTGGATCTCGAGCCCATGCCGGGTGAGAAACAGACCGTTGGATACGGTATCCGCCGCCGCGAACTGGTTGAAGGCGAGAACGGCCGCCTCCAGGATAGCTTGCGCCTCTTCCGGAGTAGGCGACAATGTCTGCAGGGTGATGACGTTGCCGCCCTGGATATTCTGGGAACCGCGGGCGATGAAGTCGGCCTGAATGATAGGGTGCCCCTCTCCCGGCGCCCACCCCATCTGTTCACGCATGGACTCCAGGTAGAAACGGCGCTGGAAAAAGCGGGTGATGTCCTTGAGCCGCCACTCCCGCACAGGCGCGCCAGTGTCGGTATAGGAAGTGATGCCTGGCCGTACCTGCGCCGTGGCCCGGTACAGCGGCGTGACCACCAGACCGTAGGTGAAACCCGCGATCAGTCCCAAACCGGTCAGCACCAGAATGAGGAGCTTCCAGCGCCACAGAACATTCAGCAAGGTCGCCAGGGTCAATCCGGCGTCAACCCGGGAATCGGATCCAGCAGTCGAAGCCTGATACTGCTCGGCTGTCAAAGTGTTACCTCGGTTGTCTGGGCGGTGTCGGCGTCTTCAGCACGCCACACCACCAACGGAAAAAACAGTCACGAGGCCGCTCGGCCTACAACAGCTTGCCGAGGGCCGCCTCTGAGCTGTTCAACACTTCCTGATGGATGGAATTACCATGGGAATCCATGGTCACCACCACGGGGAATTCTTCCACCCGAAATTCCCAGATGGCCTCCGGCGAACCGAACTTCTCGAGAAAGTGCACGTTGGGCACCTCGATGATCCGTTCGGCCAGCACCTGGGCGGCGCCGCCGATGGCGTGCAGATACACCGCGCCCACATCGTGACAGGCCGCGAGGGTCCGCGCGCCCATACCACCCTTGCCGATGACGGCCCGGATCTTGTACCGGCGCATCAGCTCCCCCTGGTACGGCTCTTCACGAATGGACGTGGTGGGGCCGGCCGCCTTGCAGACCCATTTCTTGCCCTGCTTCACCACCACCGGACCGCAGTGGTACACAATGCCGTCGGTGAGAGTGACGGGCGGTTTTCCCCCCTCGTACAGATACTTGTGCACGGCGTCGCGGCCGGTGTAGATCATCCCCGTGATCTCGACCTTATCGCCGACATGGAGTCGGCGGATCTTATCTTCTGTAAACGGTGCTTCCAGCAGCATGATCGTCTCCTTCAGGGAAGGCTCAGGAATCGTACAGCCAGCGGGTGATCTTACCCGATTGCGACAGTTGGAACCCGTTGCGCCGGAAAGCCCAGCACATGTAGGAAACCGACACGTAGAACGACGCCGGCAAGCGGTTCCGGTGGGTTATCTTGACGCCGAGCAAGGTGGTGGCGCCGCCGAAACCCATGGGCCCGATGCCGAGACTATTGCCTTCCATGAGGATCCGTTTCTCGAGGCGGGCCATTTTCGAGTCGGGATTCGTATCGTCCAGTTGACGGAAGAACTCCTCCTTGGATGCCGTGTAACCAGTGGCGCGATCGCCACCGATACAGACGCCGAGCACACCCGGGCCACACCCCTTCCCCTGGGCCTGGAACACAGCGTCGAGCAGACAGCGACGAACGCCCTCGATATCACGCCCGGCGCCGATGCGGGCGTCGGGCAGGGCGTACTGCACCCCGGTGTTCTCGCAGCCGCCGCCCTTGAGCATCATGCGGACTTGCAGGCTCTTGGACCTGGACTGGTGGAGATGGAAACTGGGGCTGCCAGGGCCGAGATTGTTGCCGGAGTTCTTGCCGGTGATGGAATCCACCGAATTCTGTCGCAGATACCCCTTCTTAGTCGCCTCCACCACCGCCTTCTCGTATGTACGACAAAACGTGGCTTCGTCCAGCCAGGGCGGGAGCCCGGCATAACAGATGATCGATCCCGTATCCTGGCAGATGGGCTGGGACTTACCCTTGGCCAGCTTGATATTGTCCAGGATCACCCCCAGGGCGTACTTGGCAGACGAGCCTTTCTGCTCCCTGCGATGTCCCTTCTCCAGTATCCGCACCACGTCGAGCGGCAATTCGGCGGACGTTCGCCGGATCAGCTCGAGCAGTTGTGCCTGCAGAACCTTGCCTTCCATGTCGGCTCCTTTATATGGGGGTCTCGCAGCAACCGGATGCCGGTTATGGCCAGTGGCGATAGTAGCCGCCTGAAGGCAGGAGGTCAAAGGTATCGTGCACCTGAACGGGAATATTGAGGCGAAAATCTTGCTGCGATGACGCCTGGCATATTTATTTGGCCCAGACATTCCTCCATTGAGGCATAATTTTAGATTTCGTCCACTGAGTAAGGAAGGGATCCATGCGTTACCTGTTGCTTGGAGCCGGCTTGCAAGGCCAGGCCATCGCTTACGATCTGCTACACGCGGCCGAGGGAACCTCACGGCTGATCGTGGCCGACCAGGATCAGGCGGCGATAACACGTCTCCAACACCGGCTCGGCAACGATTCCCGCCTGGAAACAGCGGTGCTTGATATCCGCGATGAGGCGAAGCTGTCCCCGCTGATGGCAGGCAACAACGTGGTCATCAGCGCGGTGAACTACTGGTTCAACGAGGATCTCACCCGCCAGGCGGTGGCGGCCGGCGCCCACTTTCTCGATCTCGGGGGCAACAACGACGTGGTGGAGCGGCAGTTCAGCCTGGACGGAGCCGCCCGGGCCAGCGATGTGGCCATCGTGCCCGACTGTGGTCTGGTGCCGGGCATGGCCGGGATCCTGGCCCACCATCTCCACGGCGAGTTCGACGAGGTGGAGCGATTGCAAATCCGGGTCGGGGGTTTGCCCCAGCACCCCCGCCCACCGCTGAATTACCTGCTGGTGTTCGCCGCGCAGGGATTGATCAATGAATACATCGAGCCGTGCCTGGTCATCCGGGACGGGGAGATCACCACGGTATCGGGCCTTTCCGAACTGGAGACCCTGACTTTCCCGGCTCCCTACGGCGAACTGGAGGCGTTTCAGACATCCGGCGGCGTCTCGACTTTACCCAGGAGTCTGGCGGGCAAGGTCCGTAATCTGGATTACAAGACCATTCGCTACCGCGGGCATAACGAGAAGATCCGGCTACTGCGGGATCTCGGTCTGACCGCTTCGGAACCGATCCAGGTGAACGGCACCAGTGTGGCCCCCCGAGCCGTTCTCGGTGCCGTGCTGGAGAAGACACTCGACCACGACGACAGCGATGTGGTGCTGGTGCTGGTCCGGGCCGACGGCATTATCGCCGGTCAGCCGGTGCAGCGCTCCATCCGGATCATCGACAGTTACGACAGCGACCTCCAGCTCTCCGCCATGCAACGGATGACCGGTTTCCCGGCTGCCATCATCGCCCACTTCCTGGCCTCGGGCATCATCACTGCCCGCGGCACGTTGTGCCAGGAACTGGTGGTGCCGCCGACTCGCTTCATCGCGGAACTCCAACGGCGGGGGGTCGAATTGGAGCGGTTCGCAAACGGGGTGGAGAGTGCCTGAACCGGGTGCCCGGTCACCTAGCGATTCAGTCTGAAATCCCGTAATACCTGACAGAATAATCCCATGATACTTGGCAAGTTGACGCCGACCCCGTATATTCCAGGGGCACAATCTTCGGTCCTGTAATCGCCGCGTTGTCGCCACCCCTCGAAGACGCCGTGTTTGCAACCGATTTCCTCAATGTACGTATCCCGGTCCTGCGCGGGTGATCATGTCACCGTGACCTGCCACCCGGGAGAACCGCTGAGGAGGTTGTCGGTGACAGTTCTGGGTCCACGGTCCTTCCCGATTTGTTTGCTGGCGATCGGATTACTCTCCCTGATTGGCTGTTCTCCCGAACAACAGCTCGGTGGAGTCGAAATTCCCAACGCCTTGCCCAATACCTTCATTACCGGCGAACATCCGGCCATGATGGAAGCCGGCTTCGTCATGCATTTCTTCTGGGATGGGCACGACCCGGATGGCGCCCTCAAGGGTTTCCAGTGGCGGCTGAGCGACAACGGCACGGATGGCATCAGTGTTCAGGACACCTTGACCGCCGATCCCGCCACCGGTGCCAGCCTCAATCCCTGGTATTTCACCACCTGCGCGGACACGATTCTTTTCGTGTCGGCCGATATCCCGGGCTACCCCGAGGACTCGGAGCTGGATCCGCTCAACCAGCGTTCGTTTCAGAGCCACACCATGTTCGTGCGGGCCGTGGACGAACATGGCGGTGTCGACCCGACGCCGGCCATACTCAGTTTCACGTCCACCACCATCTTGCCCCGGATCCGGGTCGACCGCCCCATCTCGCTGTCGGATTATCTGGACGCGCAGGCCATGCCTCCCACGGTAACACTCGGGTACACGGGCAGCGATATGGATCGTGAGAACGGGGGGCCGGCCGAGATCCGACACATCTTCAAGCCGGCCTGGCTGGACGATCACTATGTCCGCACCCAGCACGAATTCAACCTCAGGGTGGACGACCTGATCAGTTTCAACGATCCCGGCTGGAGTGACTGGGAACCGTATCCGGAAAATGCCGCGGATCGTTTGGTCACCTTTTCCCAGCTCCCCTCCCACGAACCGGGCGGTGAGCTGATCATCTACCTCTTCGCCATCCAGGCCCGTGACATCGCCGGCGCCGAGAGCATCGAGCGGACCTACTCCCGCAACGTGCACAACATCTTCATCTCCAAGACCATGTCACCGGTGCTGGAAATGTACGAGACGCACCTCGGGAATCAGGCTTCCTCGGGACTCAACGGGCACTGTGCCTACGATATTACTCCCGGCCAGGAACTCAATTTCCGCTGGATCGCCACGTCCGAACATTACTCGGGGGAAGTCGAGGCCTACCGATACGGCTGGGACGTGGCCGATCCCGATGACGTTCTCGATCCCCACTGGGCCATCGAGCAAGGTAATACCTGGCAACACGTTCGCACGCCGGCCACCTCCTTCGGCTCCGGGACCCACACCCTGACCATCCAGGCCTGGGACAACTCCAATCTCATGACCCGCTACATCTGGAATCTGGAAGTGGTGCCCGTCCCCGATCCGGCGGCCCAGGCGCCGGTCCTGCTCGTGGACGACGTGAAGGATCAGGCCAGCCAGGGCTGGCGCGCCATCGACATGGTGACCCCCCTGGACCGGGACAGGTATCGTGATTTCTTCTGGGACGCCACTCTCGACCGTGTCATGGGCTGGGACAACGTGGGCGATCATATCGACACCGAGAGCGAGGACCTGACCTTCCGCGATATCGTCAACTACCGGCTGGTCATCTGGTCTTCACGACACGCGCAGCTTAACTTCATCTGGGACAACTTCCGGCCGTCATCCAGTTACGACCCCTACAACTGGCTCTACAATTATCAGGAACGAGTGGGCAACCTGTTCCTGGTGGGCGAACGCGTACTGAACGAGTTCGTCGAGGACAGCCGCTGGATGTTGCCCTGGGTGTTCGATACGGACGAGGTCTACCTGAACACCGGCAGCGGGTGGTGGAGCACCTACTACCGGGTCGGTTTCGGCTTCAGACTCCTGCTTGACGGCAGTTACCAGCACGTGGGAAAAGAACGGTATCCGTACAAGGGCCTGGGACTGGCAACGCTGGATCATACAACGCCGAAATATTACGTGTACCAGACTTCCGGTTCGCCCTCTGTGGCCAACGGCGCTCGGGCCTCGGTCTGCGCCGGCGTGAAGGCCCTCCTGCTCGATCCCGATTTCAAGGCTCACCACATGCCGGCCGGCGGGATCTTTCCCGATACCATCTACACCGACGTGAACATCGACTGGATGGACCAGGATTTCGACTATTACAATCAACTGGAGCCGTGGTTCTGGGGCAACGACGAGATGTACGACACCAACACCACCGAGCGCCCGACCTACTGGCGACCGCAACTGTGTGACGACGAACCGTGCGTGGAACCGATGTTCCGTCAGTACAGCCGGTTCGACTGGGTGGATGACGTGATGGCCGCTGCCGGCGATGAAGGCTGGCCGTACAACTACCTGACCAATTCCCAGGTCACCGCCACCTGCGGCAGCTACTGCCTGAATCTGGAGACCCGACGCACGGTGACCACCGGTGCCATCACCGGGTTCATCTCGCACAAGTTGGAAGAGCACAAGCCGAGCCGTAAGGGAGACGTGGTTTGGGGATTCGATCCGTACCGCTTCGACAATCAGCAGACCCGACAGGCGATCCAGTGGCTCCTGTCCGAGCACTTCGGACTCTTGCTGGGACCGTGACCACCCGGGGTCATTCTTCGGCTCCGGTTTCGGGCAGTCGCACCCGGTGCCGGTTCTCTCCCTCTCCTTGGTCCCGGTGGCTGGGAGTCCTGCCGACCTTGCTCCTGCTGCTGGGGAACGGCTTCGGCACTGCCTATGCCTGGTACGATGTCCAGGCTGATCGCGTGGCCAACCGTCACCTCGCCGACGGGGTGCACGTCATCGACGGCTCCTACGTAATGAACGTGGGCGAGCTGCACATCAACATCACCAATTTCGGTCTCATCGGTTCTCAGTACTCGGTGATCTCCACCTACGCCGACGCCCCTTCCGGCCAGTGGCCAGGCGGAACCGGCGACGAGTATCTCTGGGCCGCCGGCCTGTGGGTCGGCGGGGTGCGGCTGGGACAGCGTTTCGTCAGTACCGGTCAATTCGAGACGGAATTCCGCCCCGGCGACGATGTGGAAGACACCATCTACGAGGCCAAGGACTGCCGGATAGTCCGTCCCATCAGGTACGATGAGATCACTGGCAAACCGCCGCCGGATCTCGACGCGGACGACGACGGCGACGACCGACGGGACGAGGAATTGCTCAACGGCCGGGATGATGACCGTGACGGGCTGATCGACGAGGACTTCGCCCAGATCGGTAATCAGATGATGGTCTGCACCATGTACGACGACACGGGCCTCGCCCAGGAGATCTACCCGGATCACGAGCCGCTCGGTCTGAAGGTCGTGATGCGAGCCTACGCCTGGGAAGATGAATCCGTCGACGACTTCATCGCCTTCGACTTCACCATCACAAACGTCGGGAGCGCGGACATCGACGCCGTGTACCTTGGCTTCCTGGTGGATTGCGATATCGGCCAGCGGGGTGACGAGAACATCGAGAACAACGACCTGGTCGGCACCTACCAGGGGCAGGTCCGAGCCGGCGACGGCAGTTTCCAGTCGGTGTCAGTGGCTTACATGTACGACGGGAATCCAAACTCCACCACCCCGGGCTACTTCGGCATGATGTTCCTCACCGGCAGCGGGATCCGCTCGTTCCAGGCCTTCGCCGCCGAGCAGCCGTACGAGATGGGCGGCGACGCCACCAACGACGCCGAACGCTACGAACTCATGAGCCGCGAGGAGTGGGACGCCGACACGGCGCCGGGCGACGAGAACGATTACCGTTTCCTCATCTCCACCGGTCCCGTGGGTGCGCTGGGGTCGAAACGCTCGACCAACATCAAGGCCGCCATGGTCGTGGGGGCCGACCGGGAAGATATGCTGCTCCATTGCGCCGAAGTCGCCCGGACGTACTACGGCAGTTACTGGGACCTGGACCTCAACCGCGATACCGGGGTCGGTGGTCGGGAAACCTACATGTGCCGGGAATGGTTGCCCATCAATCCCAACACCGGTCGCAACGATATCTACAGCCACGACCCCGACTACTGGGACGACTCGTGTGTCCCCATTGACGTGGCCCAGAACACCATCGTCGAAGACGACCTGACCGTGGACATGTTCGGCAATCACTGCATCTGGGTGAATATCGACAACTGCGACGAGTGCAACCGACGGGCGCCGGGCCGCTGCACCGCGGACAACCGCTATTTCCTCAATTACTGGAATTGCAACGACACGACCCTGACCCTGGCAGCCCGGCAAGG
>JBDRBC010000026.1:0-2945 GCA_043823125.1 bacterium
CGTTTCCCCTTTCAGCGCAAGTGTCCGTACTTGTGGATCAGGTCGGCGTCGCGCGCCAGGGCACTGTTGAACCGTTCGAGACCGTAGTCACGCATGCGCGGATTCAGCACCTGCTGGCGGGCGTACTCCAGGTTGCCGTCGTGAATCCAGTCCGTCAGGTAGGTCATGCCCTGATACGACGAGATCGGTTTGGTGTAGATCCAGCCGTCACAGAAATCCCGCAGGCGGAACTGGGTGTAGCCGTACCGGTAGACGGCGTGTTCGATGACCCGAGCCCCCAGGGGAGAATCGCTCACGTCGAAACCGACGGCGAACGGTCCGCCCGATCGATCGAGCATGAAGGCGTCGAGTGACCCGTCAGCCGGGTGTACGTTGGGACCGCCGTACCCCGTTTCGTCTTGATACGGCGCGTGCAGGTACACCGTACAGGCGCGCTGACCGATGGCTTCGTACACGTGATTGCCCAGGCGGGTGCGGCCGAATCCGTCGAACCGGCCGTCGCGAACCTTCGGCTGGCGGAAGCGGGTGAAGGCGTGATGGATGCCGCAATGAACCAGGATCTGGTTCCCGGCGGCGACACTGGTCAGGACCACTTCGGCCCAGTCGGCCTCGTCCTGCTGCGCCCACACCTCCGCCATGAACTCGGGATTCTCCCGATCCGCCACGCTCTTGATGACGCTGAAATCGGGCGAACCGTTGAGTGCCAGCATCCGGAGCGGTTGTTCTCCGGCCGGCAGTTCGTGGTTGAGAGACCAGGCGGCCTGCAGAATGTCCACGTACTCCCAGTATCCCCAGGCCACGTTCTGCAAAAAGATGATCCGGCGCGCGAGGGACTCGTCCCAGACCGGGGCGGTGACAAGGGAGTCCAGTAGCGCCTGATCCTCCCGGCGGGCGAACTCCGTGGCAATAACCGAAACACCCCGATCATGAAGTGGCGCCAGCAACGCCGCCACCAGCTCGACGTCGTGACGGATCCGGTGCTGTTCACCCAGGAAAATCACATCGTGCCGCTGGAAGAGCTGGCAGACGTACTCCACCGGCGGCGCCCCCGCGACGGTCAGCCAGGTTTCCAGCTCCTGTCGCAGGGCCGGATCCAGGGGCGCAGGATCGATCCGGTCCGTCCGGTCACACGCCGTCAAGCAGCCCAAGCCCAAAAGCCAGCACAGCATCCAGCCGACCAACCAACCCGCCCGGTGGCAGGGTGACCGGCTGTCTGCGGAGTAATCCCGGCCCGCGTCTCCCCGGCGCCGGAAAGACCGGACGGGAAAAAGACGTGGCATCAATTCTCCTTCAAGGCCAGGGTCCGGTCGAAGATGTGATCCACGTTCCGGAGTTGATGGTCCAGGTCGAAGCAGCGGGTCAAGCTGTCGCCAGGGAGCCGGCTACTCACGTCGGGATCCGCGGCGAGACTGGCCTGGAAATCCAGGTCCTCGTCCCAGACCCGCATGGCACACCGCTGCACCCAGGCGTAGGCGTCCTCGCGGCTGCACCCGGCGTCGGTCAGAGCGAGCAGGACCGGTTGTGAGAACACCATACCCCGCACCTTCTCCAGGTTCTCCCGCATCTGTTCCGGGAACACCACCAGACCGTCGATCAACCAGCTCATCTTTAGCAGCATGTAGTGCAGGGTGTGGCAGCCGTCCGGGAAGATGATCCGCTCCACCGAGGAGTGGCTGATGTCCCGTTCGTGCCACAGGGCCACGTTCTCCACGGCGGTATGGGCGTAGCCGCGCAGCAACCGCGCCATGCCGGTGATCCGTTCGCTGACGATGGGATTCTTCTTGTGGGGCATGGCGCTGCTCCCCTTCTGCCCCTTGCCGAACGGCTCCTCGACCTCGTGCACGTCGGTGCGTTGCAGGTTGCGGATCTCCACCGCCATCTGCTCCAGGGTGGCGCCCACCAGCGATACGGCCGTCAGGAATGCGGCGTGCCGATCGCGCTGTAAAACCTGGGTCGAGACGTGGGCCACCTGCAATTCGAGCCGGCGGCAGGTCTCGGCCTCCACTTCCGGATCGAGGTGGGCCAGAGTGCCGACGGCGCCGGAGATCTGACCGAAGGATATTTCCGCAATGGCGCTGTCCAGCCGGGCCAGTCCCCGCCGCAACGCCGACCAGTACACCAGCAGCTTGAGACCGAAGGTGATGGGCTCGGCGTGGATGCCGTGGCTGCGGCCGACCATGACGGTCCGACGGTGCTCCAGCGCCTTGGCCTCCACCACGTCGAGCAGTGTCACCAGCGCCTGGCGCAACACACCGCCCGCCTCACGCAGCTGCAGGGCGAAGCAGGTATCGAGCAGATCGGAACTGGTCATGCCCTGGTGGACGAAACGCGCCTCGGAGCCGATGTACTCGGCCATATTGGTCAGGAAGGCGATGACGTCGTGCTGCACCGTCTCCTCGATCTCCAGCACACGCTCCAGCCGGAAATCGGCCTTGGCGCGGATGGTCCGGGCGGCATCGACCGGGATTTCGCCCCGGTCGGCCCGCACCTCGCACACCGTCACCTCGATCTCGCGCCAGATCTCCATTTTGCGCTGATCCGCCCAGATGGCGGTCATCTCGTCGGTCTGATATCTCGGAATCATGAGAACCTCTGTGGGAGTGAGCCGGAGTCGTTCCGGGCCCACGATAACCAATCAGCGCGCGCGCGCCTAGTCGGAAATGTCCGGGCAGAAAGAATGGGCGGATTTCGGGTTGCAGGACCCGCGCTGGGGTGCATCCGACCAGGATTTGCGAGCTGGAATCAACGCGTCAGCGCCTGTCCTCCCGCTCCGCCTCCTCCTCCAGTACGATGACCCCTTCGAAAGACTCACCGTTCCGTTCGGCCACGAATTCCAGCTCGCTGCCGACCTTGGCCTCGTAGATCAGACGGGGTGACGGTGCTGTTGTCGCGTAGCGGTACGCCGTTGATGCTGCGCAGGATGTCGAGCACCCGCAGCCCCGCGT
>JBDRBC010000027.1:0-4677 GCA_043823125.1 bacterium
TCGAACGGCGAGGAGAGCAAGCTGAAGAAGCGGAGATCGTCGATGGGATTCTCGGTCCCGATCCACACCCCGATTCCCTCGCCGGCTTCCAGGTTGAGACGGGTAAGCGCCTCCCGGATGGCGCCGGGGGATTCCATGAACCGCACTAGAGCCTTCAGCCGACCCGGGTCGGAAAATTCCGGTTCGTCCAGCAAGTTGGCCACGCCCTCCAGCTCGATCTCCCCGGCCTCGGCATCCGCGAACAGTTCCCGGCCGCGCTGGGCCAGCGCCGAGGCGCAGTGGCCGGCCGGGGAAGCAGCGGCGTCGAAGGAGTGGAGGATCCCGGCGCGGATCGCGGCCACCGTGCGCCCGGCGATCCGTTCCGAGAGGATCCGTGCGGCCTCGGTGACCACCGCGCGTGGATACTCGCGATCGAAGGTGAACACCCCGGTACGGACCAGCGCGTTCTCGAGCACGAGAACCATCAAGATGCGCCGTCCCTCCTTGGGGTAGAGATCGACCCGTTCCGCCCGGATCGATTCCCACGACGGTCCGAGGATGATCCCGATATTGGCCGTCAGTGTGCTCAGCAATTCCGCCAGCACCTTGGCCGCCTGTCCGCTCCCGCTGAGTCGCTGGAGATTCGACGCCACGAATTGCTGCAGGTGCCGCGGGTGTTCCCAGTGCTGCACCGGCCAGGACGCGAGGAGCTGGTCCACGAAAATCCGATACCCGTGATCCGTGGGTAAACGGCCACTCGAAGTGTGTGGCTGCAGGAGAAAACCGTTTTCCTCCAGGGACTTCATCTCCGCCCGGATGGTGGCCGGTGAATAGGCTCCCTGGAGCGAACGCGCCACGAGTCCCGAGCTGACCGGCTTGCTGGTTTCTATGTACAGCCGGACGCACGCCAAGAGGATTTCGGATTTCCTGGCCGTCAAATTATTCATGATCACCTGTCGGACAGCAGACACTTAACGAGGTCCCCTGGCAAGTTGGTGAGATTCACCAAAGCCGACATCATGGCTCGGAACAGGTCGAGAGCCGGATTCAATTCCTGCCGGGCGGAGACAAGGCAAGAACAAGGTAATATGCCCCTTTCGCGGGTGTCAACCCGAGCCACGTCTGTCGGCACGGTTCCTGAACCGCTCCTGCCGGGCGCGCGGCCCCAAGACCGCAGTCTGTCAGGCAGACGCCAGGGCCCTGGCCAGCATGATCTCGATGGAATCGATCTGGAGATAGCCGCGTGGAGTGAGCGTCAGGCGTCCGTCGGCACAGACCCAGAGCCCCGCCGCCTCCCCCTTCGCCAGCAACAGCGCGCCGGCGGGCAAAATGGCCAGAGGTACTCCATCACGGGTGCGCAACGGCAAGATCAACTGCTCGAGTCGACGCGCCGTCGGTGACAACGGATCGACCTCCGACTCCGGTAATTCGCCGACCGTGATCCGCCGGAGATACTCGCCGATCTCGCTACAATTGGCGTATCGACGACGTCCCCAGAAACCGTGGGCGCCCGGCCCCAGCCCGAGATACGGCAGCCGTGACCAGTAGTGCCGGTTATGATTCGACTCTTCACCCGGACGGGCGAAGTTGGCCACCTCGTACTGGGGCAGGCCGAGTTCCGCCAGCAATGCCACCGCCGCCAGATACGAGACCTCGAGAGTGGAACTCCGCGGCATCTGCACCTGACCGGCCTCGACCTGCCGGGCCAGCTCGGTCCCCGGAAACAGCTCGAGGATGTAGAGCGAGACATGCCCCACCCCCGCGGCCACCAGCTCACGGAGCCCCGCCAGCAGCGGTTCCCGGCGGCAGCCCGGTCCCAGGATCAGGTCAATGCTCACCCGCGAGAAGGTCCGGCAAGCCAGCGCCACGGCCTGTCGCGCCACCCGGGCGCTGCAGTTGCGCCCCAGCCGGTGCAGCACGGTATCGTCGAGACTCTGCACTCCGAGGCTCACCCGGTTGACCCCGGCCTGCCGCCAGCCGTCCGCCAGCTCCGGGGTGAAACTCTCGGGATTGGCCTCCGCCGTCACCTCCCCCGGATCCGTTCGGGATAACTGACCGGCCGTCTCCGTCAGGAGCTGCTGGAACAGGCCCAGTTCCAGCAAAGATGGAGTGCCGCCGCCGACGTACACCGTTTCCAGGGCGCGCCGGCCTTGCCGCAAGACCTGACAGCGTTCGCGGCGCAGCCGGAACTCTTGCCCGATGGCCGCGACGACCTCACGCCGAAGCTGGTGGTCATGGAGGGCACTGCGCACGAAATGGCAGTAGTGGCAAAGCGATGAACAGAACGGCAGGTGAATGTACAACCCGCCGCGGCGAATCATCTGATGAGATCGCCGATGCGGTTCAGGCGCGGCCGGAATTTATCATGGTCCCAGGAGAAGTAGATGACCATGGCCTTCCCCTTGATGAGATCCACATCGAGCGGTCCCCAGTAGCGACTGTCGGCGCTGTTGTACCGGTTGTCCCCCATCATGAAGAGGTGCCCCGCCGGCACCGCTACCGGGCCGTACGCCCGGTTGAGTGGGCTCCCCGTCCGGAAAGCGCCCGGGTCGTGGTAGGTTCGCGGTTTGGGGCAGGCATCCGGTCGCCGCCAGTCCGGCACACAGGAGTGATCGCCGTCGCGATCGGAGAAGTTCGATTCGTACACCGCACCGTTGACGTAGAGCATCCCGTCCCGGACCTGCACCGTGTCGCCTGCCACGGCCACGCACCGCTTGATGTAATCGAGGTTCGGATCCCGGGGATACTGGAAGACGATGATATCTCCCTGACGCGGCTGGCGCAGAGCCGGCAGTTTGAGCACCGGCAGGCCCTCGACGAGAGTGTGTCCGAGCAGTCTGATCCGATCCGGAGTCTTGGCGCCGTACAGGAACTTGTTCACGAAAAGGTAATCGCCGACGAGCAAGGTCTTCTCCATGGATCCGGTGGGAATCCGGAAGGCCTGGATGATGACCTGACGGATGACCAGCGCCAGCAACACCGCCAGACCGATGGCCCGGACGTACTCCCAGATGGAACGCCACGACCTCGGTCGCACGACCTGTTTAACTTTTCTATCCCTGGGGCTGGTCTTGGCATCAGTCACTGCATCGGTCATGTTCTTCTCCATCAAGTCTGGTGCGGAAGAGGTTGTGGGCGGCAACACCAACTCGCTGATTTTGCCGCGACCCCCTCATACGGTCGGGGCAATCCGGAGTTTCCCGCCGCAGCCATTCCTTGAAATTAGCGTTCCACTTTCAATACGGCCAGAAAAGCTTCTTGGGGAATCTCCACCGAACCCACCTGCTTCATCCGCCTTTTTCCTTCCTTCTGCTTTTCCAGCAGCTTCCGCTTCCGCGAGATGTCACCGCCGTAACATTTGGCGGTCACGTTCTTGCGAAACGCCTTCACCGTCGTGCGGGCGATGACCCGGGTGCCGATGGCCGCCTGGATGGCCACCGCAAACATCTGGCGCGGGATCAGCTCCTTCAGCTTGCGACAGAGCTGCAGTCCCCAGTTGTGGGCCTGGTCACGGTGGACGATGCAGGTCAACGCGTCCACCGGATCACCGTTGATCATGATGTCCAGCCGGATGAGATCGTCCCGGCGGTGCTCGCGGTACTCGTAATCCAGGGAAGCATAACCCCGGGTGACCGATTTCAGCTTGTCGTAGTAATCCACCACCAGTTCCGAGAGCGGCAGGTCGAATTCGATGTTCACTCGTTCGGTGTCCAGGTACTCCATCTTGCGCTGGACGCCGCGCCGTTCCAGAGAGATCTGGATCACGTTGCCAACGTACTCTTTCGGCGTGATGATGGAGGCGAGCACGATGGGTTCGCGGATCTCCGCGACGTCCTTCAACGGCGGCAACAGAGCCGGATTCTCGCACTTGAACGTCTCACCATCCCTGAGCACGACCTCGTACTCCACGTTGGGCAGGGTGGCGATGAGGTTCAACCCGTACTCCCGTTCCAGCCGTTCCTGGACGATCTCCATGTGGAGCAGGCCGAGGAACCCGCACCGGAAACCGAAGCCGAGGGCGGCGCTGGTTTCCGGCACGTAGGTCAGGGCGGCGTCGTTGAGTTGCAGCTTCTGCAACGCCTCCTTGAGGCCGTCGTACCCCTCGGTGTCGGTGGGGTAGAAACCGCTGAAGACCATCGGCTTGGCCTCGGCATACCCCGGACAGGCGACCTCGCACGGACGCTCCGCCAGAGTGACGGTGTCACCCACCCGGACATCCCGCACATCCTTGGCGCCGGTGGCGAGGTAGCCGACCTCGCCGGCCCGCAGGGAAGGCTGGGGAATCCGCTTGAGCCGGAACCAGCCCAGCTCACTCACTTCGTACTCCTTCTGCTGGCGAATCAGACGGATCCGATCCCCCTTCTCGATGCTGCCGTCGAACAGCCGCACGTACGCCACGGCCCCCACGTACGGATCGAAAACGGAGTCGAAGATGAGGGCCTGGGCGGGCGCCGTGGGGTCCCCCGCCGGGGGCGGCACCCGTTCGACGATGGCCGCCAACAACTCGTGTACGCCTTCCCCGGTCTTGGCGCTCACCTGCAACACCTCGTCCGGATCGCACCCGATGAGGTCGACGAACTGCTCGCAGACGTAATCGGAACGGGCCGCCGGGAGATCGATCTTGTTGATCACCGGGATCAAGGTCAGGTCGTGTTCGAGGGCCAGATAGAGGTTGTTGATGGTCTGGGCCTGGACGCC
>JBDRBC010000028.1:0-15015 GCA_043823125.1 bacterium
CCCAGCCGTGCACGATCATCGAACACATCAGGGCGCGGAAGGTATTCTGGCCTTGTACGGTCTCGAGGTCGAGATTTCCGTCGAGGCGCTCCATGACACTGTCGACGACGGTTACCAGCTTGCCGATGAGTTGCGGTTCGACCTCGATCTGTAACAGCCGCGAAAACATGGTCTTCAGGATCTTGTCCGTATTGCTGGCCATTCTCACCACTCCTGCCTTGATTCTGGTCCCGGTTCCAGTGGTTTGTCAGGTGAGGAGAATCCCATAATCTCCCCACCTGGAGGGGCCTGGTGAGGCCCTCTCGGCTCGGCTCGATGCAATTTGCCTGCCTTTTTTGCGGCTCGATTAAAATATCGCCTAAATCATTTGTTTGCAACGAAATACTGCAAGCCATGATGGCACAGTTGTTGCATCCTTCGGTTGGGAAGACAGAATTTACCGCTGGAGGAGGGCAAGTGTCCAACCAGTCCACAGTCGCGGTGCGGACCTGCCGGCTCCTGTATTACGGATCGCAGGGGGCGGGGAAGCGCAGTAATCTACAGCAGATCGTCGCTTCCATCCCGGAGGAGAATCGACTGGCGCTGGCCACCGAGCGACCGGGCAGGCAGATTGCATTTAGACTGCACACCAGCGAGCACGGTGACTGGAATGTTCTGGTGGAGGCAATCGATACCGGGCAGGAGCAGTTCCACCCCGGTCACCAGAGAGAAAACCTCGAGGTGGATGGGATTGTCTTCCTGGCCCATTCCGCCGCCTCACGCCTGGATCAGAGTCTCAGTTCTCTCGAGACCCTGAAAGCGTTTCTCGATTCCTTCGGTGAAGATATCACCTCCGTTCCGCTAGTGATCCAGTACAACGGCCGCGAAGAGCCGGACTGCTTGCCTGTGGATCGCCTGGAGAGCCTGCTCAATCCGTGGGGCCTGCTGTCGTTTCCCGCGAGCATCTCACGTGGTGAAGGTGTCAAGGAGTCGCTCAAGGCCATCCTCAGCCTGACCATCAGCAATCTGGTCCAGGGTAGAGCGGTCGAGGATACCGATCAGTACGTCGAAGTCGCGCCAGGATCGAATCCTCCCGAGATCGACGTGGAGACCCGGAAGGCGGGATCGGAATCCGTCGAACCGGTCGTCAACGGTCTGTCCCCGGACCTCCATAATCTGCAGATCGTTTCCGAAGACCGGAGTGGTCTGTTCTTCGAGGACCTGCGGCCGCCCATCATGGTACCGGTCCGGATCCCCAAGCGGTTGCTGGAGAAATTCGGTTCGGCTCGGATCATCCTTGAGATCGAAGTGGTCGATTCCGATACCATGTTCAGCTGAGATCGACCGCGTTGTTCACCACCAAGATCTGCTAGTCTGGGCAACCGCACGATCTGCTCCCACCTGCCGCTGTGGCGAATAACCAATCATTGACCAATGGCCGTTGCTGAGATACAGTGCCCCCATGTCGAAATCAGAAATGAAAACTAGCGTTGGCAACGAGGCCCTCTTCACAGCCGCAGAGTGGTTCCAGCGGGGTCGCGAGGCCGAGGAAGCCGGCGATCTGTCGTCCGGTCTGCACGCCTACAATCAGGCGGTAGCTGCCGAGTCTGACCTTCCCGAGTGGTTTTACCGACTCGGCTGTGTCCAGCGCAAGATGGGCCTGTTGACCGATGCCGTCACCGCCTTTACGCAAGCGGTGGAGCTCGATCCGAACCAGGGACGGTATCTGACCAACCTGGGGGTTTCCCTCGATCGTCTCGGCCAGCGCGAGGCCGCGGTACGCGCTTACCAGAAGGCCATTCTGTGTGATGCCGCCAGTGTCGAGGCACACCACAACCTGGGCGCCATCTATGCGGAAGAAGGCCGGACGGCCGAGGCGATTCGCTCCTTCGAGGCGGCCATCGCTGTCTCGCCGGATGCAGAGGGGTACCACAATCTCGGCCTGGTCCATTACAGCATGGGGGAATACGAAACGGGACTCGGTTTTTTCGAGGCCTGCATCAAGCTGGCCGACGACTACGCCCTCGGTCACTACTACGCCGGTCTCTGCCTGATGAAAAAAGGTGTCTACGGGGAGGCCATCACTCGGTACCAGCAAGCCTATCGCCTCAATCCGAGTCTGGTAAGGGTCCATCTGCACGTCGGTGTCTGTCAGCACAAACTCGCCAAGTACACCGAGGCGCTCACCTCGCTGCAACGAGCGCTGGAGTCGTTCCCCGAGGACAGCCGACTCCACTATCAGCTCGCCCTGACCTACGATGCACTCCGCCTGCATCAGGAAGCACGCCGGCATTATCAGCGGTCACGCGCTGTCAGCAGTGCGAGACCCCAAGGCCGCGGCAGGACCTGATGACCGGGCGCCATTCTCGCTCCAGATGGGACACGGTCAGCGGACTGCTCCAGGCGGCTCGCCCGCATAACGGGTTCGCTTGCGCCCTGCTGGCCATGGTCGGTTACTGGCACGGGGGGAAGGAACCCCTGGGCACGGTTGCCTGTGGTCTGGGTGCGGGTGTCTTTCTGCTGACCCTGGCCGCGCATCTGGTGAACGATATCCGCGACTTTCCGGCCGATCGGATCAACCGCCCCGGGAGGCCGCTCCCCAGTGGACGTTTGGCGCCGGGTGCAGCCCGGCACGGCGCAGTCTGTTGCCTGGTCGGTGGTCTGGGGCTGGGGTTGCTGGTGTTGCCGGCCTGGTGGCCGTGGTGGCTCTTCTGGGCCGTGATGGGGATAGGATATTCAGCCGTGGCCAAGGGACGTGGTTGGTGGGCGCCGCTCTGGGCCGCCCTGGTCATCGCCAGTGTCTACCTGCCTGGTGCGGCGGCCGACGGTTTGCGGCTGCACGATGTCTCCATCATCCTGGCAGTGGCGTACTTCATCTTCTTCCGGGAGTTCATTAAAAATCTCGAGGATGCCGTGGGTGATCGCCAGGTTGGCTATCAATCCCTTGCCGGCGGACGGTGCGATAACCAGCGGGCACTCCTTTTGCTGGCGGCACCTTTGCTCACTGGCGGCGGTCTGCTGGTGGTGAGTCAACCGGTGGGAAGCTGGGGGCAGATATCCGCGGCTGCATTTCTGGCCTGCGTGCTGGCCGCCCTCTGGTGTCTTCCCACCAGCCGGTGGCGCCGGCGTCATCTCGCCGGTTCCCTGCTCAAGGGTGGGGCGTTTTGTGGGTTGGGCCTGCTGGTGGGATTTACCGGCTGACCGCCGTCCACGGCTGGCGCTGGTGGAGCCGAACCATTTTCACCGCGAATCGGGAAACGTTGCCCCGAACAGGTAGGGTGCCTTTTGGAATGGCTACAGTTGCTGATTCTTGCCGTCGCACAAGGGCTGACCGAGTTCCTCCCCGTCAGTAGCTCGGGCCACCTCGTGTTGCTTCAACACTGGTTCGGTTCCTTGGAAGGCGACATTTTCCTGGTGATCGTTCTGCACTGCGGAACGCTGGGATCGGTGGTCTGGGTGTATCGGCGGGAGATTATGCGTCTGCTTGCCTGCGACCGTCCCGCCTGGTCGTATCTTATCGCTCTGGGTATCGGGACCGTCCCCGCGGTGATTTTCAGCTTGCTCTTCAAGTCCGCAGTGGAGGGGCTCTTTAACAGCCCGCTCTCGACCGGACTGGCGCTTGTGGTCACCGCCTGCTTGCTCTTCTCCACGCGGTTTGTTCGTGGGAGTGATCAGTCGTTGCCCGAACCGTGGCAGCCGCACCCGCCACCGTTGCTCAAGGCGTTGTTCATCGGGATTGCCCAGGCCCTGGCCATCACTCCGGGCATCAGTCGCTCGGGCGCGACCATCGCGGCGTCGCTCTGGTCGGGACTGCCCCGCGCCGAGGCGGCCCGCTTCAGTTTCCTGTTGTCGGTGCCGGCCGTCGGCGGAGCGCTGGCGCTGAAATTATTCGAGGGAGAATACGCCACCAGCAGTGGTCTGCTGCAGCTCGTGCTCGCGGCCGTGGCGGCGTTCGGGGTGGGACTCCTGGCGATAAGGTGGACGGCGCAGGCGGTGGTCGCCAGGCATTTCTGGAAGTTCTGTTTCTACTGCTTGATTCTGGGGGCGGTGGTGATCTTTGTCGTCGGGAACGGATAGTACAACTCGGGATCGTCTTGGTGGCGGCTCACGCCACCGCCTTGGCCAGTAAACGGCCGATGGTGGTCTGCACCCGTTCCTGGTCGAACGGCTTGACGATGAAATCCTGGGCGCCCGCCTGAATCGATTCCAGGACCTTCTCCTTCTGTCCGAGGGCGGTGATCATCACGACCAGGGCGTCGGGTGCTTCGGCCTTGATCTTTTTCAGGGCCGCGATCCCGTCCATTCTTGGCATGGTGATATCCATTGCCACCAGGTCGGGCTGGAGTTTCCGGAACTGGCGCACGGCTTCCCTGCCGTCACCCGCTTCGCCGATCACGTTGAGTCCCATCTCGTACAGGATATCTTTGAGCATCACCCGCATGAATTCAGCGTCGTCCACGATGAGAACGGTGTTGCTCATCAAATGCCTCCCCAGGATCGTATTGTCCGCCACCGTGTCGTGTCGATTGACACGAGGCGGGACATGCTGCTCGTTTCGCGGCGTGAAACGAACGGACCGTTTATTTTGGGCAACTCTCTGGAGCCCTGTCGTGTTATAAGATGATCGTCATGGAGCCCACGCTCTTTAGCTTTGACTAGCATGATCGGGAAGAGAGGAAGGAACAATGAGACGTTTATCCCCTGCGGCACCGCCTGCCGCGACGAGATGCCTCCTGGCCATATGTCTGGCAGTTCTGGCGCTCGCGACTTTGCCGGCAGTTGCCGCGGAGAACAGTGTCGTGTCCGGAGCCGATACGCGTCAGGAACTGGATGTCACCATCTACAACCAGAACCTGGCCCTGGTACGTGAAGTTCGCCAGATCGACCTGCCCGGCGGGGTTTTCGGGCTGGAATTCCAGGATGTGCCCGCCCAGATCGAACCGCGTTCGCTGGTGGTCGGGACGGCGGATGACAGTGAGCTGCGGATCATCGAACAGAATTACGAGTTCGATCTCATGTCCCAGGAGAAAATCCTCCAGAAGTACGTGGGGCGCGAGCTGTCCTGGATCCAGGAGGACGGTTCGCGAATTACCGGCCGGCTGCTCGGCATGGCTGCCGGCCCGGTCTACGAGGTGAACGAAGAGGTGGTGTTCATGGTGCCGGGACGGATCGCTTTGCCGACCTTGCCGGACAATCTCCGCGCCCGCCCGACCCTGGTCTGGAAAGCCGACGCCGAGCGACGCCAGAACGCTAGCGTGGAGGCTTCGTACCTGACCCGTGGCCTTTCCTGGTCGGCGGATTATGTGATGCAGCTGAGTCCGGAGGGTACGCGGGCCGACCTGCAGGCCTGGGTCTCGCTGGACAATCGTTGCGGTGCCACGTTCGCCGGGGCGCGTCTTTATCTGGTGGCGGGTGATATTCATCAGGCGCCCGCCGCGGTTCCGCCAAGTGACGGGCGGATGATGCTGGCCGCCAAGGCCGACTACGGCGCGGTGTCCGAGGAGGCGCTGTACGATTACCACCTGTACAGTTTGCCGGGACAGACCACTCTCAAGGACGCCCAGATCAAGCAGATCTCGCTCTTCGAGACAGAGGACATCAAGGTCAGCCGTCGCTACAAACTGGAGACCCAGGCCACCTTCTATCGCGGCGGTGGACAGCAGGCCGCGGAGCAGAAGGTGGCGGTATATTACAGTTTCCAGAATGAAGAGGAGAACCATTTGGGGATCCCGCTACCGGCCGGGATCTTCCGAGTATATGGTCAGGCGAGCAGCGGCAGCCGTCAGCTCCTGGGCGAAGACCGGATCGACCACACGCCTCGTGACGAGGAAGTGGAGCTGAAAGTCGGATTCGCTTTCGATCTCGCCGCCGAGCGCATCCGGACCAATTACCGGCGAGTCTCCGAACGGGTGCACGAATCCGAATTCGCACTCACCATCCGCAATCACAAGGACGAGGATGTGGTAGTGGAGGTCGTCGAGAACGTGGGAGGGGACTGGCAGGTTCTCCAGTCCTCACACGAGTACCGGAAGCTCAGCGCGTCGCAGATCCGGTTCGATCTGACGGTTCCCGCGGATGGGGAGACCGTACTCACGTATCTGGTCCAGGTCACCTATTAGACCAGGTCAATCATTAGACCAGGTCACCTACTAGATCGATACTCGGACACGTGCTGTTGCAGTCGCTGGTCGTCAGGTTGCAGGGAGAGTGCCCGATCGTACGCGGCCAGGGCGCTCTGCCTGTCGCCATGTCGCCGGTGGACTTCGGCCAGGTTGACCCAGACACCCACTCGCTCCGGATCTCGAGCCAGGGCAGCCGTGAAGGCCGTGGCAGCACCGGCAAGATCCCCCAGGCGAAAACAGCAGACCCCCTCGTTCACTCGCGGTTCCACGAGTCGCCCATTCACTCTATAGGCAGCCACGAAATACTCTTTGGCCTGGGCGAACCTGTCCTGATCCAACAGCAGATTACCGAGATTGTGGTTGAGTAAGGGATGTTCCGGGCAGAGGGTCAGCCCGTGACGGTAGAGCTGGCCGGCAGCCCCATCCAGCTCGGCCAGGCGGAGCAGACTGCCCAGCCCGAGGCAACGATCGGCCAGCAGCACCGGATTGCCGCGGCCAGAGTTCTCTGCTTTGCTCAAGATCGCTACGAGCGAGTCCGCCAGGTTCTGGAGGATGGCCGCCGCGGCGGGCAGCGGCTGGTCGACCTGGTTGCGGACAGGCAGGAAAAGCACGCCAGCGGCATCGGCGGCGGCCAGACGCCACGAGTCGCTGACGAGCATCGCCCTGACGAGTCGGCGATTGGCCGGTGTGTTGTGCCGGATCACCGCCGCATCCACCCGGTGACGATGATACCATTGCAGGGCGGTCTGGGGATCGAGACTACCGGTTTGGTACTCCCGCCAACGCGACGCCGGATAGGCCTCCGTCCTGCCGTCGATGGCCACCAGCCCGGCACGTCGGGCAATGATCAGAGAAGCAGCATCGATGGAGTTGGCCACGCGTGGCTGCCGACCGCTGCCGAGCTGTTGCAGGGCGGCCACTGCCGCGAACGGATAGTGGGCGGCCGTGACGCCCCAACCGGTCCGACGAGCCACACCTTCCCGGAGGTAAAAGGCGTCCGTCCAGACGGAGTGGCACCAGAAACCGGCGCCGATCAAGGAGAAGACGAGACACATCCTGCCACCCAGTATAACGAATCGAGCAGTCCGACCAGTCAGGCGCCGGACATGGCGCCACCAATCGAAACGGCTCAGAAGCAGTGGTCGTCGGAGATCACAACCGGAGTGGATCAAGTAGAAGGTCACGGCATAGAAACCCAGATTACGCTGACTGTACAGTGTGGCGGCAGCGGCCAGTACGAACACACATATCCGCAGACTGGAGGTTCGTCCGAGGGTGAAAAGCAGCCAGAATCCTGCCCAGACCAGACTGAGCTGGAAGCAGAGGATGGTCGAACCGAGGGCACTGCCAGACGACAACAACGGCGCCAGCTCGGAAATGGTATGGCGCAGATCCACCGGCCCCGTCAGTAGCGAGCTCAGCAGCTTCCCGGGTTGGAGCAAGCCCGACAAGCCGTTGGGACTCAACAGCCCCGCCCCGAGGGTAAAAAGCATGGCCATGAGGCAAATCCGTCTCGTTGCCGGCTGCGGAGGAGAAAAAGACGGTTTCCCCCCTTGCGCAGAAAGTGGCGCCGCCCCTTCCCGCCGACCAGGTAACACGGATTTCAGGAGCCAGAGTCCGGGTACCAGGAGAAAGAACCCGTGACACTGTACCCAGACCAGGGTGAGCCAGAACGTTCGCCCCGCCGCGTGATTCAAGGAGACGAATCGGCGCCAGGCCGGCGCGGAGGCGGACGCGGAATTCGCTGGCGCACCGCAGCCGTCGATCCAGCGGACCGCCAGGATGAAAAAGAGATACGAGAGCAATTCCGGACGCAGAATCAGACGTGGCCAGAGCAGGAACAGGGTCACCAGGGCCGGAGGGAAGAGGTACAACGCTCTGGTCGGAGAGAAACGCACACGTGGAGTGCCGGTGGGCTCCGGGTTACCGGCTGACCGTAGCTCACCCCCGAAAAGCAGCAGCAGCAGGCCCAGCACCAGACTGAATCGCAAAACATTCCAGGGCAAGACATCGTTTGGATCCCGGGCAAACTCGTGCACCAGGGCTGCCAGGACCTGGAAGCCCCACTCATGGTTGATCCAGGGATAGTCGGGATTGGTGAAGCTATAACGGTTGGTCTGGGGAAATCCTTCACCAGACAACACGTCCTGACCGACCCGGAGATGCAGCCAGATATCGAGATCGGAAAGGGTATGGCAGGCGAGAAGCAGACCACAGAGCACTGGAATCAGGAGACAGAGTCCACCACCCAGCCGCCAGATCGCCTGGCGGCGCGGCTGTTTTCCCAGAGTCGAGCGAGAATTAGACATTTTGTCAATGCGCTGGAAGCAGTTTGAACGGTATCCTGTTGCCGAAGTAGGGGCAGAGGCCTGCAACCGATTACCGCCGGAAAAGCACCACGGCTTCGTTATCTGTCCGATACGTTCGGATCACCCCGAGGCCAGAGCCTACTCAATCCAGATCCGGTGTCCAGCAGAAATCGAGATCACGATGTTTTTCCGCCATCCGATGACCCGCAATCTTGTCGCCAATCCGGACTTTATATCACTCTCTGGCCGGAGATTTGTGCTTCTGGTTGCCATCGGCTGCGTGTTAGTTGGAAACAAGGTTTTTGTTGACAAACTGACTCCCATTACTTGTGTGGTTTTGACAATATGTCGAGAAATAGCGGCCTGAAAAAGTCCTGGTTATTGCAAAGCGTGTTTGTGCGAAATTAACTTGTTGTAAATAAGTGTGTTACAGGCTGTCTGCAATGATCGTTCTTTACCCGATAAATGGTACGGTAATTGTTATACGGCGAGCACCAGAATGGACCCCATCCGTCCCCCGCCACTCGAGGCGGCTTTGTAGAAGAGGTTAGAATGGCTAAGAGAAAGAAACTCGCCCTCAAGCAGATGCCGGCCGGAGCACGTTTGATGAGTAATCTTGACCTGTATTTCCATGAGGTCAAGGCATACCCGTTGCTCACCCGGAACGAGGAGTGCGAGCTTGCGCGTGGTATCCACGCGGACGATAACAAGGCCCTGCACAAGCTGGTCAAGGCCAATCTGCGGTTCGTGGTCTCCATCGCCAAGGAATACGCTCACTACGGCGTGCCGTTGGAAGATCTCATCAACGAGGGCAACCTCGGTCTACTCAAGGCTGCCCAGCGTTTTGACGAGACCCGCGGTTACAAGTTCATCTCCTATGCGGTCTGGTGGATCCGTCAGTCCATCCTGGCGGCTCTGGCCAACCATTCCAAGATTGTGCGGATGCCCTTGAACCGGGCCCGCGTGCTCAATCAGATCAAGAAGGCCTCCGGGGAGCTCCAGCAGAAGCTGCGTCGCAAGCCCGAGCCCGAAGAGATCGCCATCCGGCTGGGCCTGTCCGTCGAAGAGGTCAAGGACACGCTGCCGCTGATGCAGGACAATTTCTTCCTGGACGATTTCGTGGGGAACGACGAGGACTCCACTTATCTCGATTTCCTGGAGGATACCAAGAGCCAGGGGCCGGACGCCAAGGTGCTGGACGATGACCTGCAGGGCAGTGTCGCCCGGATGCTCGGTGATCTCAAGGAGCGGGAAGCCGTGGTCTTGAAGCTCTATTACGGGCTGGGTTCGGACAAGGAAATGACCCTCGAGGAGATCGGTCAGATCATGGGGCTGACTCGCGAGCGAATTCGTCAGATTAAGGAGGAGGCGTTCGACAAGATCCGCTCCTCCAAGACGTTCCGCTACATGCGTGATTATGCGGAGATGGATCGCGCCAGCTAGGTCTTCGACCTCGGAGTAGTTTGTTATCGATCGGGCTCCGGCTTTCAGGCCGGAGCCTTTATTTGTACTTCGCCGGCTGTGGCTTCCTTCACTGCTACTGCGAAATCCTGCCAGGTGGAGACCGGTAACCAGATACGCCACTGGACCTGCTCGCCGTATTCCGCTTGTACCGATTTCCCTCCATGCTGCGCCAGCAGGTGATCCAGGGTCTTCTGCAGGGAGTAGGGGAACCGGATGGCGAACTCGTGTCCGAGCAGCACTGTACGACGGGGTGCCCTGGCCAGGGCGGCTGCCGCAGCTTCGCCATAGGCCCTAGCCAGCCCGCCGGTTCCCAGCTTGACGCCGCCGAAGTACCGCGCCACCACCACCACGCAGTCGGTGAGTTCTGCTTGCTGGATCGCGAGCAATATGGGACTGCCGGCCGTACCGCTCGGCTCACCGCCGTCACTTCGGGTTTCCTGAAGCTCACGGCCGAGTCCTCCTCGCCAGGCGAAACAGACATGACGGCAGTCGTGGTAACGACGACCGAGTTCAGCCACCACCTGACGAACAGCCGGCAGGCTGTCGACGGGCGCGGCCTCGGCCAGGAAGCGCGATTTCTGGACCCTGATTTCAGCCATGCCGGCGGCAGCCAGGGTCAAATAGCTGTCGCTGCCGGGATTCAGCGCCTCGTTGTCGTTCGATGGGGCCATCGAGATCTTTGCTCACTTTTCTGGACTCCTGCGTTACCCGGATGGCACCGGCTTTGCAAACAATTCTACGGCATTCCGCCGCGGAAGCAATGGAAAGGCCGGGAATGAAGCGTTTGCGGTACATCGGACAACCAAGAACGATGAAACGGGGTCCTGTGGTCTGGGCCTGGGGAGCGGTCATATTTGCCGTTTTCTCCGGACTCGACTGGCTGGATTTTCTGCCTGTTTTCCCCGATTGTGGTCTGGCTGTGGCTGCCGAACCGCACGCGACGCTGGACAGACCACCTGGGCGGGGGCCCATTTTCTTGCTGGGGACAATGTCCGTCGGAGGGGGAGCGAGTTACGACGGGTTGACCCGCGGCTACGGCGTGACCATCCTCTTCCGCCCTGCGGCCGCTGCGGACTTCTGGGGATTCCTATACGACTGGAATACCGCCATGGTCTGGCAGGGCAGTTATCGTTCCGTGGCCGAGAAGAGCCATCTCCTGGCCGCCGACCTCCTGTTCCGGCGATACCGGACGAGCCTGCGGCAACGGTCTCGCGGCAATTCCTGGTTTGGCGGACTGGGCATCGGGGGGACGGAGGTCACCTTTCCCCGGGCCAACGGCAGCAGATCGAGCGACACCTGGTTCACGCTGGTGGCGGAGCTGGGTTACGAATACAGTCCCCGCGAAAATCTGCTCACGGTGTTGAAAGGCCAGTGGCGGCGTCACCGTCACGCGCAGCTGGATTATTCCGGCTGGTCGCTCCACTTCGGCCTGGGCATTCCCCTTCCCTGGTGACACACGGCTGGACGGCAAGAGATCGGGTTGACTGCTAGGCAAGGCGGAGTCTAACCTCCATATTTGAGAATTGACGGGAATTCCATTACACTGGTAAGCGTTAGAGAAAGCCGGAGCGCCCGTTCCCTTATCACTGACGGCCCCGGGATCTGGGGCCGAACCCACGAGGTAGGACGATGATCTGTTCCATGACACAAGACGATCGCCCGCGTCGGGACAAACTCCCGTGGCGGGGGAGCCGTAGAGGAATCTCTCACCTCCGTGGTTTGCTCACCCTGCTCGTACTGCTCCTGACACTGCAGTTGGGAGTCGATATTGTCCCCGCCCAGGCAGTTCAAGAGGAACTCGGATTTCTGGAGTTCCAGCAGCTCGTCCGGGCCGCCAGCCGTCTCGACAAGTTGGCCATGCTGGAACCGGTGACCGAGGTTGTTGGCATGTACCTGGTGATGGGCGACCGTTTCGGCGTGGTCCATGTCTACCACCTGACCGGAGGCGCCAGTGACGAGATCTGGAAGAGCAAGCAGCTCAACGGCGTGGTGGATGAAGTGGAGGTGGCCGATCTCGACGGTGACGCCTACGAGGACGCCATCGTGGCCCGCTCGAGTTCCGGGGTGATCTACGTCTGGAGCGGCGAGGACTTCAATCAGGTCTACGAGAGCTTGACCACCGATTTCGAAAAGATCACCGCCATGACCTTCGGCAATGTCGACGACGATGACGCCATCGAGATCATTCTCAACGCCGATGAGCATATCCATTATCTGGACGGTCTCACTTTCAATCGGGAGTGGACCAGTATGCAAGAATACGAGGCCACTCGGATGCTGTGCGGCGACGTGGATGGCGACAATCGTAACGAGATCATCCTGAATAACGGTCAGGTGCTCGACGCCCGGAGCGGCGATGTCGAATGGGAAGACGAGGTTTTTGGTAGTCGCATCGAACTGCTGGACATGGATGGCGACGGCGTCCTCGAGATCATCACCGAAAGTGATGGCATGGTGGTGAAGATCTACGACGTGGACCATCGCATGGAAAAACATCTGCAGTGAGCAGCGGCGTGACGAAGTTTGTTTCTTCCGTTCCCCTGGGGGAGCGTCATCTCGAGGGAAAGGACTGAACTGTGAGTAGAGTGTTGCGTACTCCCGCGCCGTGGTTTTTCGCGGCAGCGCTGGGTCTGGTTCTGATGGGTTGTGGTGGTGGTGATGAGCAGACAGCTGCGGAGCAGGACACCGCCAGCGAGGGCCGGGTGACTGTCGAGTCGAGTCCCGAGACGACCACCCGTTCCATCGGCTCGGCGGTCAAGCCGGTGAACCAGCAGGCCAGCCCGCAGCAGGTCGCCGGTGAAGGGCAACCGTCTCCGGTGAGCACCAAGGTGACCACCGGGTGTCTCCCTGGACAGATGGCCCCCGATTTCAGCCTGAATGATCTCATGGGCAACGCGGTGACCTTGAGTGACCTCAGGGGTGACGTGGTCATCGTCGATTTCTGGGCGACCTGGTGCGGACCGTGTCGCCGGGTGATGCCTCACCTGCAAGAGATCCACGATAAATTCGGTGAAAAGGGCGTCACCATCGTGGCCGTCACCCTGGACAAGAATCCCGATAGGGTCGTGCCACCCTACCTCAAGCAGAACAAGTACAGCTTCACGGTGGTGATAAGCGACGGCACGGTGACCACCGACTACTGTGGTATCGAATCAATCCCGACCACCTTCGTCATCGCTCCCGATGGCAGGGTCTTCAAGCAGTACACCGGGGCCATGCATCGGTCGGTGTATTTGAGCGATATCAAGGCGCTCAAGCCGGAACTGACCATGTAACCGCCAGGCTGGTGAAACTCGTCGAGCAACCCGAGGCGGGGATAACGGGCCTTACTCGGCACGGATAAGCGGGATTCAGCATTCGGTGGTGTGGGGGAGAACTGGTCGGGCGGGCCACGAAAGACAAAAAGAAAAGTCCCTAGCTGTGGTAAAAACCTTCAGCTAGGGACTCTGTCCTGCTGGGATCATTTTCTCAACCACCAAAAGAGATCAATGATGGCGATGACCAGAATCATGGTCTCTGGCATCACGTCCCTCCTCGAGTTGAAGGTGAATCTTTCTCGCGGCTAATCTTTCTTTCGGCCAAGAGCTCACATCATGAAGCCAAAAATCCAACCGCCGGTTGAAAGGTAGGGTTGCTCTGCGCGGTGATGAAGGGAATGCAAGATTCGCGCCGACAGTGGTGGGGTTATAAGGGGTTGATTTTCAACAACATGACTGTTCGGTCATCGACACGCTGGGGGCCAGCAAATTCACTCACGGTGGTAAAAATGGATTCGCGGAGTTCTTCGAGCGGCAGATCCCAATGTCGCTTGACCGTCGCCACGAGCCGCTCGACGTCGAAGAATTCGCCCGCTTCGTCGGTCTGTTCCGTGAGCCCGTCCGTGTAGCCGAGGATCAGATCGTTCTCGCGAAGGGTCAACATGCCGCAGCGGTACCGATAGTCGGGATTGACACCCAGAACGGGACCACCCTTGTTCAACGTTTCTAGGAATTCCTGGTGCTGGCGGAATAATATCGGTGGATCCATGCCCGCGTTACAATACCGCAAACTCCCGTCCCGCAGGGAGTAGATGCCGTAGAAGAAGCAGATGAACTGCCCCTCGGCCATGAGCTTGCTGACGGTCTGATTGAGCTGGTTCACCACCCGTTCCGGAGAGCGAAACCGGACCGCTTCACCGTGGAAGGCGATCCGTAAGGTGGTCATCATCAGGGCCGCCGGGATTCCCTTGCCAGAAACATCGGCGATGGCGAAACCGACGGTTTGACTGTCGAGCGGGAAGTAATCGAAGTAATCGCCACCGACCTCGTGGCAACTGTCCATCCGGCCGCAGATGAGCAACCCGTCCCGCGAAAATGGGTCCGGCGGCAAGAGACGCTCCTGGATCTGCTGGGCCACCGAGAGTTCCGTCTCGATTTGCTTGCGCGCCAGGCTTTCCTGATATAGGCGCCGACTCTCCAGCAGGGCGGCGGCCTGAACCGATAACAACCGCAGATTCGCCAGGTCGTCCTGGGTATACAGAGCGCCGCTTCCCTTGGGGCCGAAGGAGAGGAATCCGGAAAGCTGGTTCCTGGTGACCAGCGGCACCAGGAGCTCGCACCCCAGTCGTTGCAGAAACGAGAGGGAATCCCGATCGATGGCAGCGGTGGGCTGATGTTCCTCGAAATCCTCGGCAAAGACCGGTCGGCGGATCCGGTCGAGAAAATTGACCAGATGAGTGGAGCGCTCGAGAGAAAACACCGGCCGCACCGGTTGATCGGCGCAGATGCCAGCCACTTCCTTGATCTGATCTCCGTCCTGCTCACTGAGAAAGAGCGACAGTCGTTCCGGGCGATACAGGGCGGCCAGGCGAGTCAACAAGGTCTCGGCCGCACTCTGGCTATCGATCAGACCGGAGAGTTCATGTCCCAGGGAAATGATGGCGGCGCGATTGGCGCGACGAGCGGGATAGAACGTGCGGTCGACCCAACCCTGGACGGTCCGTCGGACCGGCAAGATGGCGAGTGCGCTGCCCGCCACCGTCACCACGGTCAGCGGTTGTTCGGAGATCTTGAAGTATTGGCTCAAGAGGCCACCCAGGAGTCCCACGACCACCATATACGACATTATCAAGATCAGGGAAATGGTGCCGTAGGTGAGGCTGT
>JBDRBC010000029.1:0-4577 GCA_043823125.1 bacterium
GTCGACGGTCTGGCGCTCTCGGCTGCGGGTGATTCGCCCGTTGTTCTGCGTCTGGCCGGCAACTTCCCCAACCCGTTCAATCCGTCCACCACGATCCGCTTTGCGCTGCCCGCCGCCGGTCCGGTGCGGGTGACGGTGTACGACCTGGCTGGTGGCCGCGTCCGGACGCTGCTCCGGGCAACCCGTCCCGCCGGCGACAACACGGTGGTCTGGAACGGACGTGACGACGCGGGTCGCCCGGTCGCCAGCGGCGCTTACTACGCCCGGCTGGAGTTCGGCGGCACGACGCAGATCAGCAAGATGGTGTTGTTGAAGTAGACCAGCTTTAGTTGGTCTTCCCTGGTTTCTGATTCCCGGCCCGACGGTCGCCTCTGAAGAGTGCCACCGTCGGGCCGGTCCTTTGCCACCCGTCGGAGCAGGATACGGAACGGTACCGGGTATCCAGGAGTGCAAGCGAAATGGCAGTCTCGGCGCCTACATCGTTGGTGACCGGGCAGCTTCGAGACGGCGGGAACACTCCACGTCGGAACCCGGGGAGGAAGAACCATGGACGACGGAACATTTTTTCTGGCGATGCTCTTGCGCTGGATGCTGGTCACCGTGGCCATCGGCCGGAGCCCCGCGTCGAGGAGCCGCTGCCGGATCCGGTGCTCGAGGAGCACCGGATCTAGTCGGAACCGGCAAGGGCATTATTCCAAAGAATCGCCAGCCACTTCGGCTCTTTCCGTCGCCTGTGTGGATTACGGATGAAACGTTTCTGCATCACGAGTTCCGGATCCATGCCGGGCTCACCAGGAAGAGCCGAAGGAGAGACCATGTCTGAATCGACCAGTACCCTTGAATTGAAGCAAGAGACTCTGCGTGTTCTCGATGACGATCAGCTCGCTGACATCCACGGCGGAACCGATGACAGCGGACAACAGCAGGCCGTCGCGGCCAGCCAGCTCGACGGGGGATCCGGAGATTCCTGAATAGGTGGACCTCTGCCCTGATCTTTCTGCTGCGGGCGACGGGAGCCGCCATCCTCGGCAGCCTCGTCGTGGTGGACGGCATGGCGAGTTGCGTCATGGCGGGCTACATGCGCACCAGCTTGGGCAGCACCGAGGCGTCGCTGAAGCACGTCATCTTTGGCGCGGTGTCGTCCGACATCATGTTGTACGGCCTGTCCGGCACCATGAACGATAGCACCCGCACCGTAGGAGCGGGGGCGGTGTACGCCAACGACCGCAACCTCACCAGCGAAATCACGGTAACGTTATTCCGGTACCCACCGGCCGCCGTCAGTCGATGATGAGTATCCTCTCGAACTGCTCGCCCGCGGTTGTCGATGAGAAGGTGCCGACTGTTTTGACCCGGTGGCCGGCGCCGCCTTCGCGGAAGTAGTGGATGTAGAGTGGCCCGATCTGGGCGGGGTTTCCGGTAAAGATGTTGTACGTTGCGGTGAAGACGAACCTCATCGTATCGCCCGGCTGGGCCCAGACGATCCCGTCGTTGAAGAGCGGCAGCGGCCGGTTGTTGCCGAAGCTGTATCTGTTGTATTGCCTCTCGTTCAGCCAACGGTCCATGAGGAATTCGTACGCGTCGATGACATGCTCGGGTTCATCGACGTTCCAGTAGTTGATCCCCGCGGTGCTCGCGCTGCCGGTCAGCCAGACGTAGATGTTCGGCTCCGTTTCGGCAAACTCGACCTCTATGCTCGCCTCGATCTCGTCCTCTTCCACCCTGGCGGTGACGGTGGCGGTGCCTTCCTGCAAAGCCGTGATCTCGATGCTCGTTTCGCCGTTCATGTCGGTGCTAGCTGGATTCGTCCCCACCAGAGTGGCCCAGGCGTCGGTCGAAAAGACAACCTCCTTACCCGCAACGGTCGGGCCGGTTGGGGTGTTGGTATCGCCCGGCTGGAAGGTCCGAATGACGGCGGTCACTTCCGCAGTGTCCACGCCGTCGGGTTCGGCCCAGGCGGGGTCGGCGGTCAGGATGATCCCATAGGCATCGAAGTCGATCACGATCACGTTCTCGCCGACGGCCAGCGTGGTCGTCTCCTCGACCTCGGCCAGGACGTTCTCATCCACATCGAGGGCCATCGCCTTGAAGGTCAGCTCCTCAGCGGGGAAAAGGTCCTCGAACTCCTTGCCCACGTGCGGCACGTCCTGCACTACCGTGATCTCGGGCATGGGAACGGCGGTGCTGGTGTATGACGTGAGTTCGACCTTGACCGAGACGGTTCCGCTAGGGTGATAACGGGTGCCGACAAACGTCCACGTCGGCATGAAGAACGCGTTGAGACCCAGCAGCCGGCGCTTGAGAATCAGGGTGGCGTCGCCCGAAATCAGCGGCACGATTGCCCCGCCGTCCCAGATATCGATCGCGGTCGCATCGTCCCGGGCCATCAGGAGCGGCAGGAAGGCGGCATTGAGCGAGCAATCGGAAGTGGCGGGGATGCCGTCCCAGACGATTGTGTGCCCAACCTCGAGGTCGCTGAATACTTCGCTCAGCCACGCGCTGTTCGGAATGCAGAGAAAGACCAGGCTGTTCGGCAGCTCGCCCAGATGCTCGACCCACAGATCGTCCCGCATATACAGGTAGCTGCGTCGCGACTCCTTGTACGGGTCGATCTCGACGGTAAAGAGGACGCGCCCCTCGTCCCACTCTTCGTCGAGGTCGAACGGCTCATCCGGATGGCCGTGCGGGTCGTACAGCGCGAGGTACGGTTCCTCGGCCGTCACTTGCACGTATAACGATTCCCGCGGATCGAGAGGCGCGTGCTGCGGGGCGTCATGCATCCAGCTATGGGCGCAGATGATGATCACGCCGTAGTCGGCGAGATCGAGGAAGTCGTTGAAGATCAGCGTGCTGTAGTCGTCGGCTTCACGGTTGTATCTGATCGTGATATCCCGCGGGTCCCAGCCGTGGTTCTCGACCAGGTAGTCGCGGAAATGCTCGAAGACCCAGATGTCCGACCCGGCGAACTCCTCGGCCGCGGCGCTCAGGAGGAGAACCTTTCTCGAAGTCGGTGTCGAGGCGAAGTCGCCCGGATCGATCTTTGCGGACATGAGGTTCGCGGACAGCTCCTTCGCGGACCCGATCGTCTTGCCTGGCCAGGTTCCTTCTAGCCGATCCACCATGTTGGAAGGGTCATATGCCGGCGGCTCGCCGAACTGGTCGAGGACCCTGATTGATGCCACCTGCCCGCCATCGAAGTCGACCCAGATGGTCGTGCTGTCGCCGGCCAACGCTGCACTGGCGATGCCTTCGGTGCTGCCGAGGTCAGCCAGCAGGGTGGCCTTGGCCGTTGCCACCGTTTCCGTTTGGAGCAAGGCAAGGAACGTATCGGCGGCGTTGTTGAGAATTGTGCGCTGGCTTGACGAGAGGCCCGTCTCCGCGGGGGGTGGGGGATTGTTCGGGTCCGTGGAGCTGCCGCACCCGGCCAGGAGGCAGGCCAGCGAGACGGAGAGGATTGCAGCCATAAGAAACGAACAGACAGTGATTCTCTTGTTCATCTTTAACCACCCATTAAAAGGTCTCGTGGAGTGAATCGGAAGAGCTTGCCGCGATGAATTGAGATTTCCTGTGTGCATCCCGCTTCCGCGTCGAGCTCTTTCCCCGTCCTCTTATCACGCATTCATGATGCAACCTGGAGATTACGGAGAAATTACGCGAGGCGGGATCCTGGCCTGAACCGGGTGTCGATCACCGGACAAATGTCAGGGGATGTCTGGCAATAGAGCTGTTCAGATATCGATTCTGGAAGCACTGTGGGACGACCGTTTCGACCGGTGGGACACGGTTGCGGCCGGAGCCGCGCCAAGCTGCTTGTAGCTTGAGTGGGTTCCGGCCGCCCGGATTCGCCGCGAATTCAGGACGGTCCGTGTTTCAACCTCCGATCCGAACGATACCGCCACAGGCGTTCAACCGCACCAGTCTTACTCGATGACAACCAGTCCATCATGGTAAACCAGATTCACCTCCTGATTGATCGTCAGAGGAGACTCGGGAAAGGTGCCCTGGAAGAGAAGAAGCTCCGCGCCGGCGCATACCGACGTCAGGGCCACGCCAATCGAGGGCCAGGGATGCGAGTGACTTCCGGTCCAGGGTGGGGCCGCTCCTGTCCGGACAAAATTCTCGCCACCGCAGGAGGCGCCGTACACCGCAGCCATCCCCCACTGGTCCCACTGGCTCAGGTGGTCCCGCTGCCCCATCAGATCCTGCCATTGTTCATTGCCGGGTAGACAGATGATGGTGTAGTTCGTGCAATCGCAGGTTGCGCCCGCCGGACAATCGGTGGAGAAGGCACAGCCATCGTAATGCATGATTGAATCGAAATCGTAGGGGCCCAGGTTGGCTGAACTTCCCTCAATTTCGAAGTTGTGTTCCTGCCCGCCCTGGATGAAGGCCCAATCGATCGACACGAAAGAATCCCGGTCACTCCTGCAGTGTTCATGGCAAAACCCGAGTGCATGCCCGATTTCATGGACGATGATGAAATGGGAATCCCAGTTGAATATGTTCATGAGACCGCCGGATGAGTTGTATCCAACCGTCGAGTTGTTTGCAGTCCCCGACTGGATGAGAATACTGTC
>JBDRBC010000030.1:0-3377 GCA_043823125.1 bacterium
GGGGACTACAACGACGACAACCACGTGGGCGCCTTGAGCGACGTGAGCCCCAACTACCAGCACGACCTGTACGACATCCAGATCGTCACCGCCAGCGGCCCGCGGGTGCACGTGACCATGAGCCGAGCCGAGGTCACCAAGGAGATTGCCCTGGTCACCGGTCGTTCATACTTCGACGTTGTGTATCGGGTGGGGCCGGCCACCCACTGGGTTCAGAGCGGCTTCTCGCCCTCGCTGGTGAACCTGATCTGGAATGCGGAAATGGATCGTGTCTGGCCCATCAGCCACGCCGGCTACATGGGACAGCGAAATCCCAATACCGGTATCGCCACCGCCTGGGTCAACGGCGGCGGCGCCGAACACCAGAAGGAATTCAGCGGGACCTTGATGAAGGGCGATGAGATCAAGGGCAACGGTGTCTTCCAGTGCGGCCTGTTCGCCGGTCTCACCAGCGCGCCCGACCCGTCGGGCGAGATCGCCGAGCTGGAGGCCGTCTTCGCAATGGTGACCGACACCATCGGTCCGGCGCCCACCACGGCCGAGTACTATCCCACCGTGGACAGATTACGCCTCAACTTCGATCAGGAGTGTGATCCGGTATCCGTCAATCCGTATAACATCGGTCTGGACGAGGACGGCGACGGTCTGGCCGAGGTGACCCTGGATGCGGGCGCCACCTTGCTCGAGACCGAGGCCTCGTTCGTGTTGACCTTCGCCCTCGATCTCGGCACCGCCGCGGCGGTGGAGGCTCTCGATCCGACCCACATCGTCCTGCTGCTGGAAGCCGACGCGGTGCGGGACACGCACCTCAACGGCAATCTCGAGGTGACCGAAATCGACGACGTGACCGTGCCGTTCGTGCAGACCCAGATCACCGTGGACGGCCGGTTCGAAAGCGGGGAGTGGCTGTACGGCTACAGTCTGCCCGATTCCAACGACTCGGCCTGGACCGCGGCCAACGAGATCGACGGTCTGTACGCGAGCTGGGATTCGGTCTACCTCTACCTCGGCCTGGACGGTGTGGTGAGCAACAACTCCTGGTTGATCTACCTCGACGTGGATCCCGATTCGCTCACCGGCGAGATCGACCTCATGGCCATCGACGCCTGGGAACGTGGTGCGTCGTTCAGCGCCACCGGCTTCCGCGCCGATTTCCAGTACGGTTGCTACCAGCACCAGTCGGCCTACGATGGCGACGGTTTCTGGCAGATCCTGTCGCCCACCACCAGTCAGGATCGCAGCGGCGAGATCCTGTCGGCCTTCGACTCCTATCACATTCACGGCGACGCCGGCGGTAGCGAGCTGGCCATCCCGTGGCACACCCTGTACGGACTGGGCAACAACGCCGTACCGCCGGGGGCCAGGCTCAGCATCGTCGCCGCCATCTGCTGGGATCCGGAACCGGACGGCGAACTGGGCGGCGACTCCGCGCCGAACAACCTGACGGCCGGCTTGCCGGAAATCGATACCGTCTGGACCCTCGATCTGGACGGAAACGGCGACGGCATCCCGGATGTCCTGCATCTCTCGCCGGTGCCGTCCGTGCCGGCGGCGGATCTGCAGCTCTTTCCGGCCTATCCCAACCCGTTCAACCCGAGCACGACCATCGAATTCGAGATCCCCACCGCGGGCGTGTCCCAGGTATCCGTGGCGGTCTACGACCTGCAGGGTCGCCTGATCTCCATGCTGCTGGAAGAACGACTCCCCACTGGACGCCACTCTGTTGTCTGGAATGGCCAGGATGACAGTGGCCGGCTCGTCGCAGCCGGCACCTACATCTGTTGTTTACGTTATCGTGGACTGGTCAAGGCCCGTCCGCTCTCGCTCATCAAGTAAGGAGGATCCAGATGCAGTCGCGAAGTTACCGCTCATTCGGAGTCACCCTCGCCTTGCTGGCCCTGTTGCTGTCCGCCGCCGTCGGCTGGGCCCAGACGCCGCAGACCATCGTCATCGACGGGATCAACGATTTCGATCCCGGCAATGTGATCGACGTGGACGGCGCGGACACCCAGTTTCCGAACATCGACCTCGAAGACATCTACGTGACCAACGACGCCGTGAGTCTGTTCATCGGCGCGGAGCACGATCAGGCCGGCTGGACCCTGGTGCAGCTCGGCATTGCCATCGACGTCAACACCGCCGATGGCGGCACCACGGATCCGTGGGGCCGGCAGATCGAGTGGACGCTGGCGCCGTTGAAGCCAGATTTCATGTTCTACATCAACCTGGACAACAACTGGCAGGCCGGCTACTCGTGGTCCGGCTCGGCCTGGACGGAACTCGCGGTGGGTCCCAACGCGCTCGGTTGGGCGGGGAATACCGGCGGCTTCAAGGAGCTGGGCATTCTGCTGGCCACCCTCGGCGTCACCGCCTCGGACGATATCAACGTCGAGATGTGGGTGACCCAGGATGCCGCCAACAAGGGGCCGCTGGACTGCATGGCCAACGACGCCAGTCAGCTCAGCACCCCGAGTTTCACCCTCTGGGAGACCAGCACGCCGATCCCGCTCACCGACATGCTCACCTACACGGTGCAGGCCGCGGCCGATCCCGATCCGCCGGTGGTGACCGGGACGGAACGCACCGATCTGGAAGATTTCCCAGCCGAGTCGTTCTTCGACGTGTACTTCAACGAGCCGGTGGCCCTGCCGTCGGCCCAGAATCCGGCCAACTACACCATTTCCGGCGGCGACGGTCTGGCGCATCCGGTGGTCGTGGCCACCCGCGACGCCAGCCAGCCCAACATCGTCCACCTGGAGGTCGGGGTGCCGATGTCGGCCAGCGGGAACCTGTATCAGGTCACCGTGACCGGGGTGAAGGATCTGGCCGGCAACACCATCGTCAACAACGGCGTCACCAACGTCGGCTGCTTCCTGCTGAAGAACATGCTGTTCCGGGGCCGGATGAGCGCCTACCTGGCCAGCAACTCCAGCCCGCCGGACGGCTTCTCGGTGGAGGGCGACGTGGTGCCGTTGACCTTCGGCACCACCTGCGACACCGGCAACATGACCGACACCGGCACCGACGATATCTGGGAGTACGAGAACGTGTTCCACATCGGCGGTGACTGCGGGACTGGGACCGCCTTGCAGGAAGTGCAGTGGAAATTCAATCACAACTGCACCACCTACGAACCGCTGGGGAGCAACCGGGTGCACACCATCACCGAGGGCACCGGCGCCACCGACACCCTTGACTTCTGGTGGAACGACGAGGACCCGTCCCAGTTCACCAGCCACGATATCGACGTGGAGTTGTTCGTGGATCTGAATGTCTACGGCTACCTACCGGGGGACGTGGTGGCCATCAACGGTTCCGAGCTGCCGCTGACCCACGACGTGCCGTCCCTCAACGAGCTGGTGGACGACGGCACGGGC
>JBDRBC010000031.1:0-5134 GCA_043823125.1 bacterium
GGTCCGGGGATTGAACGGATTGGGAGACGCGCCGAGCAGCCGGGTGGTCGCTGCCGGTAATGACACTTCGACTCGCTGCTCACTCAACTGCCGCCAGTGCGTGTCACCGGTCCGGCAGAAAAGGGTGTAGAGAATCTCGCCGCCGCCGAGCTGGCGAGGGCGTTCATCGCGGGCCGCGTACCGGCATGGACTGATGTTCTCGGCGGGTACGTCCCATTTCTCTGAACCGCACTGTGCCAGCAACTTGAACTCGAGGTCAGTGCTGTCCGAGCTGAAACCCCAGGACAGATCCACCTCGCCGCTGGGCAGAGGCTGGGCGGTGTAGTCCGCAAGCAGGGTCATCACCAGACCGTTGGCCATCACGTCGTCGATGTACCAGCCGGAACTCACGTCGGCGGTATTTCCGTAGATCTGGGAATGGAAAAGGAAACCGATCTGGACCGTCGCACCTATGTACTCGTCCAGTGACACGTAATAATACGTCCAGATCGTTCCGGGACCGGTCCAGGCACTGACATCGGGGAAATTCTCCCAGGAGCCGCCTGCCGCCTTGATCTGCAACCGGCCGTAATCGGAGGTCGAGAAGTTGAACCAGTGCCAGAAGGTCAAGGCGTGGGTGGAAGACAACGGATCCACCAGGAAGGGCGGACTGATCAGACGGCTGTGTACCGGCTCGGCATAATCCCCCTTCAACCGAGTGGCGGCGCAGTACGGCGGCGAATAAGCCGATCCCGTACCGGATGTGGGTGTCCCCACTTGCCAGGCTCCTCGTTGGGCAGACCAATCCCCCCGGCCAGTGTCGAACCCTTCCGGGATGTCGTAGGGACCGGTAACAATCTCGATATCGTCGATGTACCAGCCGGAACTGATGTCGGTGGTGTTACCGTAAATCTGCGAGTGGAAATCGAACGCAATCTGGACGGTGGTGTCGGCATAGGCGATGAGATCGAGCGATGGGCAGGACCAGACCCTGCTGCTGGTGGCGGTGAAATCGCTGTACAAGACCTCCCAGGAACCGCCTTTTTTCATGATGTGCACCTCGCCAAGGTCAGAGGTGGAGAAACTGTACCAGTGCCAGAAACGAAGCCGCGGCGACTGATCGGCACCCGGCACCACGAAGGGCGGACTGACCAGCCGGCTGTCCACCGGTTCGTAGTAGTTGCCGCTCAAACGAGTCCCGGCACACTGGGTCCCCGAGTGAGCGCCCCCAGGCCCAGCGCCCGGCGCCCACCTGCCAGGTGCCGCGCCTGGCACTCCAGTTGCCGAGTCCCGATTCGAAGTCCTCGGGATTGCAGAACTCCACCGGCCCGGTCTCGACCATCACCTGATCGATGTACCAACCGCTGCTCTCGTCCGTCGTATTACCGTAAATCTGCGAGTGGAACTTGAAAGCGATCTGGACCGACTGACCAGTGTAGGCGGACAGGTTGATGAACGGTCGCGTCCAGCACCCGCTGCCGGTGGAAGTGTAATTACTGAACAGCGTCTGCCAGGACTCACCATCGACCTTGATGTGGACCTGACCGTAATCCGAGGTGCTGAAGCTGTACCAGTGCCAGAAGCGGAGGCGAGGATTCTGGGATTCAGGCGGCACCACGAACGACGTGTGCCGGATGAGACGGCTGTCCACCGGTTCGGAGTAGTTGCCGCCCAGCACCGTGGCTGCACAGTTTTCCTGGCAGAAGGCGCCGCCCGGGCCCGCTGATCGGTTGACCGATCTGCCAGGTGCCGCCATCGGCGTGCCAGTTCGCCGTCCAGCTCCCTTCGTAGGTTTCGGACCAGAGCGTGTCGACCTGGGCCTCGCACGCTCGGCTGGTCGTGGCGCCCGCGGTCGGGAACAGCGCCAGCATGACCAGTGATATCAACATTTGCTTCGGGTTCATCATGTTTATTACCCCCCTGCATTGTGAATGACCTCGTGTTGAAATATGCCGACGTTACTCATCACTCCGCTCAAAGATCACAGTCGTGGTACGTGTTCTTCACCCGCTTCGAGACATTGAAGTAAGAGTACCAGATGGCGAAGCCGACAGCGCTGGAGCCGATCCGGAACAGCCAGTCGGTAAAGACCCCATCGGCCTCGAGTCCGGAAATCATCGCGGGTAGGATGGAGACCAGCGACCAGCCGAGACAGAGCTGCAGGTAGCTCTTGGTGCGCTGAACGGCGCCGGGCTGGAGGTCACGGAGACCACGTGCAGCCTGAATTCCCTGGATCATCAGGAACCCCAGCACCACGGTTTCGATGATGCCCACCACGACGATCCGCGGATAGTCCTCCATCAGCACGAGGTAGCCGAACCAGGACACGAGGATGTTCAAGCTGAGGAGAATCGGCGCGATGTAAAGGTGCATGACCACGAAGAACTTCAGCCACCCCGCGACCCCATGGGGAGTAGCGACCGTTACCATCGGATCGGCCGCCAAGGCCGATCCCTCACCTGCAATTCCCATGTTTTCGTTGCACATTTGATTCATGACTGTCCGTCCTTCCGGGTTTGGGGTTGGGTCGGGCGCTCTCGCCCGCTGATGGATGTCACTGCCAGATCCATTCCGGTTTCAACGAACAGCCAATATGGCCGTATCTTGCTGCAAAAGAATCAGATACGAGATTAATGTTTTGACGGGCATTGAATTTGTCGAGGTGAGTTCCCGGGCGGGAGAACCGTCACGGAGTGACTCCGAGTTTGTCCTGGTTGGCGTGCGGGTCATTACCGGGTTGAGATTTTCCGGTTGAGATGTCCTGGAATACTTTGCTTGCGCAGTGAGTTGCTGCTGCGTGGCAACACATGACTGGTCAACATTTTCACCATGACCACAAACAGCGGAAATGGCGGGCGTGTTTCTTCTGGTTTGTTTCCAGGCACTTCCATTGTAACAGCTCCATCATTATTCCACTATCTCGCGGCCGGTACAGACAATGCTAATCCATCACCGCTAGACTTTTACTCTGTGCCTGGCTATTTTAGTCGGACTCAGGTTGATCCCGATCATTACCCCAAGTTTCTCCAGGAGGTTATCCATGTCGAGACGCATCAGTTCTAAACTGTTTTTACTTGTAGCAATTGCCTTTATGCTTCTGGTCACGAGCTGTGGCACTGACGATGGTCCGGGGCCGAATCCACCACCACCTACCTCGGTATCCGGTGTCCTTTACAAGGGCCCGGTCACCGGTGCTTCCATAAACATCCACACTCTCGCCGGCGACGGGAGCCCCGGCAGCCTCGTTGCCGGGCCGGTCAACACAGATGCAACGGGCGCCTGGAACGCTGAAATTAGCGCAGACCACTCCGGAGAACATTTTCTTGTCGTCGCAACCGGCGGGAGTTACGTCGATGAGGCGACAGGGAATACCGTGGACTTTCTCCCCGGTCAGCAACTCATAGGCTACTTCAAGCGCACCAATCCTACTTCGGTCGCCGTCACCCCGCTCACTCATCTCTTGCACGGTAAAGTAAGACATTTACTCGGCGAGTACGTATACACCGCTGATCGGGCCTGGGAACTGGCCGTCGAGGCTCTCGCTGCGGATAATTCTTTCCAGTTCGATGTCACCACCACCCTGCCATCATTGGGGGCCACCGCTACTGAACATCAGAAGGCCTATGCCGCTTGGTTGGGGGGGCTTTCGATGCTCATCCGAGATCCCTATTATTACGAAGACTTTGCAGGTGCCAATCCAGTCGATATGACCCTTGCTCTGATTGAAGATCTCGCAGATGGCGCTCTTGATGGCATGGACATCGAAGGCAACGCCATCGAAATCGAATTGACGCCAGGCAGTGGGATCACCGAACCACTCCCCTTGCTGGATGGCAGTGGCTTTGGTCCACTGAGCTACAATGCCGAGGACTTCGCGAATAGCACTCCCGAACTGGAAGACATCGACCTCCCGTCGAATCCGGTCATCCCCGTATTGATCATCGACTATCTCGAGGGTTGCGACGACATGCCCACCCTGCGGAGACTCGCCCGGCAAAGCCTGGAGAACTCCATGTTCGTCAACCTGAACGGCCCGGATCCCGAGGCGCCCCGAGACGTGGATTTCAGCGAGGCGCTGTATCTGTACGAGTCGATCCTGGATTGCGATCCCACCGACCTGGACGCCCACTTTGCCGTCACCTTGCTCGATCTGGCCGCCCTCGCCGTCGACCCTGAAGTGAACGACGCCTTCGATGCCTGGGAAGCCTACCTCGACGAGCTGGTGCCGTTCGAGGTCGACCCCGAAGCTCCGAAACTCGCCATCCCCGGCCCGATCCCCAGTTCGGAGGGCGCTTTCAATATCCCCTTCACCACGGTCCGGCGCAGCATGCTGCCGTACCTCAATCTGAAGCAACTCCCCGCGCCCCCGCAAGTTTCTGAAGCTCAGGATATCATCCGGAACAAGGTCATCCCCCGGGTGCTGACCGGACTGGATCATATCGATCAGGTGCTACTCGATCCCGATTTCGTCTTCCATGTCTCGCCGCGTATGCAGGGCGATCTCCTGGAAGAAACTCGGGAAGCCGACAATACGGACTTCCTGGCGCTCTGGGCTGCACTCAAGGGACTGGAGGCGGGCTGCCGCGTCGCCATCAGCTATGACGTGAGTTTGGACGATTACACTGGAGCCCATCTGCTCGCTGCTCTCGAGCAGAGTTCCACCGGTTTCCTCACCCTCAACACGACCGATGGCCAGGCCCAGATGCAGATGGTCCCCGGTCTGCTCCTGGAAGCCGCCCAGGGTTGCGACACGGCCATCGACGCGCTCCTTGCGGAAACTGATGGTGCCGATCCTCAGCATGACGACCTGATCAAGATCGGACCGGGAGACATTCATCGGGTCGACCTCGAGGATTTTCAGGCCATCGAACTCGAGATGATCATGCAGAGTCTCCAGGGGAGTTACAGTCACCTGTACGATTGGGACTTTAATTCTTATACTCCGGATGTGGCGCTCACCGTGGACCTAAACGCGTTTTTCACGAATCCCCTCCAGAACTGGAAGCAGAAGATTCCGCCTTATACGGTGCGGCTCGATACGGTGCCATTCGATCATACCTGGGAAGATCACCATGATTCCACAATGGTCACAGTGACCGCGCCGGAGGCCGACCAAGTCTGGGCTTCTTGCTCTTACAATGATTGGTACGGTGGC
>JBDRBC010000032.1:0-2833 GCA_043823125.1 bacterium
GCGCACTACAGAGGAGCTGCGGGAATCCGAGTCGTTGCGGGACCACGTCATCATTGCCGGATACGGCTTGACTGGCCGGAACCTGGCCCACTCACTCACGCAGATCGGGACTCGGTACATCATCGTCGACCTCAACACCGAGAATGTTCGGGACGCGGCTCGGCAGGGAGAGCCGGCCTGCTTCGGAGACGTGACGAGCGCCGAGGTGCTCGAGCATCTCGGCGCTGCCGAAGCCAGCGAACTCGTGATCGCCATCAACGATCCCGACGCAACAGTTCGTGCGATCGGAGCGGCTCGACATTCGGCGCCGGATCTTCGGATCACCGTGCGTACGGCCTACGACGCTGATGTGAAACGCCTGGAGGAAGCCGGCGCCACCCGCGTCGTCGCCGCAGAGGCCGCGGCGGCGGATGCTATCATTGATCTTGTGCTCGGAAACATCGGCGACAGTCCAGAGGAACAATCCGGGCCGACTTGCACCTGAGTCGCCCGTGCTGATAGAGGAGGGAATCCTGATACGGAATGATGGGCGCAGGCAACGGGGCCGAGTGCAGGGCAAAACTCAGATCGGATCTAGTGCTCTGTCTATCTGATTAATTCGGGTCAGCATAACATCAAGGGAAAATACCCATCTGCATGTAAGAGATCGCGATCTTGTCAATGGCCTCGACGAAGGCCGCCGTCCGTAGATCCACAATACCGTCGTGGGCCATACATGTCTCCCGGATCGAGTCGTAGGCGGTGTACATCGTTTCCTCCAGACCAGACCTGACCAGATCGATCTCGTCACCGCCCTTGATGACCACCGCACGTTCTTCCGGAGTGAGTTTCTGACCGGTGACCTTCTCCATGGCATCGAGCATGGCAGCGTGAGAGCCCTCCTCGAAACGCTTGCTCATCCGGCCGAACTTGACGTGGCTCAGGTTCTTCAGCCACTCGAAGTACGAGACAGTGACGCCGCCGGCATTGAGATAGAGGTCGGGAATTATCATGACGCCGCGGTCCTTCAGAATCCTCTCCGCCCCTGCAGTCAGCGGGCCGTTGGCGGCTTCGGCCACGATCCTGGCGTTGATCCTGCCGGCGTTTTCCGAGGTGATTTGCCGCTCCAGGGCCGCAGGTATCAGGATGTCGCATTCGTACTCCAGAGCCTGAGCCGTGGATTCCAGATTCTGGGAGCCGGGCGCATTCAGTATTGAACCCGACGCTTCACGATGGCGCTGCACCTCGTCGACATCGAGGCCGGCGGGATTGTGGATGGCGCCGTCGTATTCCGCGATGGCCACCAGTATACCGCCCGCCTCCTGGATGATCTTGGCGGCCCAGTACCCGACATTGCCCAGCCCCTGGACGGCCACGGTCTTGCCTGCGATACCGGTGGTCAGGCCGAGCTTCTTCATGTCGTCGGCGTAGGACAGCGCCCGGACCAGGCCGTAGTACACGCCGCGACCTGTCGCCTCGGCGCGGCCGTGGATGCCGCCCTGCTCGATGGGCTTGCCGGTGACACACGCCTGGGCGTTGATGTGGCCCGGATGCAGGGCCGTGTAGGTGTCGACCATCCAGGCCATCTCGCGAGCCCCGGTCCCGTAATCGGGCGCTGGCACGTCGACCCCCGGCCCGATGAAATCTTTCCGCACCAGCTCGGCGGTATACCGTCTGGTGATTCGCTCTAGCTGTTCCACGGTATAGTTCCGGGGTTCGATCCGGACGCCCCCCTTGGCGCCGCCGAACGGTACGTCCACCACCGCGCACTTGTAGGTCATGAGTGCGGCCAAGGCCTTGACCTCGTTGGCGTTGACTCCCGAGCTGTAACGTACACCGCCCTTGACCGGCAACTCGTGATGGCTGTGTTCCACACGGAATGCCTGCACGATCTCGATGGCGCCGTCGTCGAGCTTCAGAGGAAACTTGAACTCGTAGATGGAATTGCAGTACTTGATCTGATCCAGAAGACCTTGCGGATGTCCGGTGATCGTGGCCGCCTTGTCGAAGAAGGCCATCACCGTCTCGTAGAAGGATAACCCGTTGCCAGCCATGTCACCCTCTGCTGCAAGGTGAACCGACACTCTTGCCGAGAAGTCGAGATTCGAAAATCAGCACCTGGCTGGAGCAGAACGAGTAACCACGCCGTTGCCGCGACCGTGAGATACCAGCCACTACCCAGCCAGGTGACAGCGAACTCAGCTATTCAGGATTTCCTCAACCTCTTCGCGATCCACGTCGGTCAGGTACTGAATACCGCTGACGTCGGCGCACTCCCGGGTCAGACAGGCGATATCGTCGCGAGAGATGTACTCCAGCGAGAACTTCCTGGACCCGCACATGAGCTGCCGCAGCCCCTGGGCGAGGCGTTCGTAGTAGGTGTAGAGGCCGAGGGCGCCCGTCGGGATCTTCTCGAACTCGTCGTCCCCGAGTTCCTGGCGCAAGGTGCTCGCGGTAACGAAGATCTCGTCCTTGCTCGTGCCGAATCGCTCGATGTATACCGGCACCTGGCCGTCGTTGATGGTCCGGCCAATGGTCTTGCCCACCATGGCCGCCGCGATGGGCGAGCGGGCCATACCGATGAGCTTGACGAACGGTGCGCCGAGAGACAGGCCCTTGAAGATCTGATCCTCGAAGGTGAATCCGCCGGCGAGGGCCAGGGCCGGGATCTCGTATCCCTTGGCGGCGAGCTTCTTGGCGTACTGATAGAGCAGGGAATGCAACTCCACCGGCGGCATGCCCCACTCGTTCATCATGCGCCACGGGCTCATGCCGGTGCCGCCGCCGGCGCCATCGATGGTGAGCAGGTCCAGCTTGTACTTGGTCGCATACAGCACCGCCCGCGCCAGGTCCG
>JBDRBC010000033.1:0-39891 GCA_043823125.1 bacterium
TGGCCGATTACGGCATCGTCGCCGACCTGTTCGACGTGGTGCCGGCCTTGAAGGACGCGGTGATCGAGCTGAAGGGTTAGTCGATCCAGCGCAGGAAAGAATCGCAAGATTCGCACGACAGGGGACCGTTCCGACGGTCCCTTGTTTTTTCCCCGCGTCAGCCAGGCACACAAACTGCATCATCCCCGGAGTCACGATGAAGCGGATGATCACCCGTTCCGGCTAACCGGTTCTTATTGTGCGAGTTGCCAAGATGTCGCTTGAAAACAGCAATTCTCCCGAGGGGCAATTACTGCTCTCCCTGGCCATGATTGTCAGGGATGCCGCCCGTGACCTGGAACAGTGTCTGGCCACCGCGTCGTTGTTTGTGGACGAGATGGTGGTGGTGGATACCGGATCAACGGACGGCAGCCGGGAGGTGGCCATTGACGCCGGGGCCAGACTTCTGGAGACCGAGTGGCGGGACGATTTCGCCCAGGCTCGCAACGTCAGTCTGGCGGCCTGTTCGGGACGCTGGATCGTGGTGCTGGACGCCGACGAGATCGTGACGCCCCGTGACGGCGGGATCCTGCGCCGCTGGGTGCTGGACCACGACCGACAACCACGACCGGACGGATCGGCGCCACTGATCGGCGGCGAGCTGGAGACGCGCAACTACCAGCAACTGGCCGCCGGCCTGCGCAACTGGACCAAGCTGCCCGAACCGGATCCACACGCGCTGCCCGACGGGGCGCCGGCGCCGGGCTACGTGGCCACCTGCAAGGTGCGGTTGTTCCCCAATCACCCGGGCATCCAGTTCGAGGGCTGCCTGCACGAAATGGTCGACAGCAGCTTGCTGCGACTCGGCGGCACCATCAGTCGTCTCGAGGTCCCCATCCACCATTTCGGATTGCTGACCAGTACGGCCGAGAAGACCAATCGCTATCTCCAGCTGGCTCGTCGCAAGACCGAGCTGGAACCGTCCAGTGCCCAGGCCTGGTCAGAGCTGGCCGACAGTTGCCAGAATGCCGGACTGGCCGACCAGGCTCTCGACGCCATCGATCACGCCTTGAAGCTGCAACCGGAGAATCCGGCCCATCGCCTGAAGGCGGGGCTCCTGCTCCACGAAGCCCAGCAGTGGCAAGCCGCGGAGGTCCAGCTGTCGGCGGTGGCCAGCTCGCCACTGGTGAACGACGCCCAGCTGGCCGAGGCGGTCCACGCCCGGGCGCTCATCGCCCTGCGCCAGGGACGGCCGGCGGACGCCGCCCCGGGCCTCAGCATCGCCTTGAAACTGGCGCCGGAACAGGGCCTGTACTGGAACAGCCTCGGCGCCTGGCATCTGCTGAACAAAAACGGCGAGTCGGCCCGCGCCGCCCTGGAAAAAGCCCTCGCTCTGCTCCCGGGACATCCCGATCCGCTACTCAATCTCGGCCTACTGTACGAGGCCGCCGGCCAGCCCGAGCTGGCCACCAACTACTTCGAGCGGGTGCTCGCCGTCGATGCCGACAATGTCGAAGCCCGGCGCCGTCTCCGATCCGCACTCCATTTCTGATGGATCTCCCGTTTTGCCCTTGACCCACCCGCAGGGAAAACGTAGAGTTCCGTCAATCCTTTAACCGCGGCCAGTGAGCCCGGAAGGTGATGGATGCAAGACCGACGACGCAGGCACCACAAGCTCCCACCCGGCCCAGCTGGCGTGGGGATTTTTTTGCCCGGCGTTTAGTGTGTTTTCCGCCCGTCGTCCTGACCACAAGCCGCACAAACCACCTTTAATCGGCGTCTGTGAGCGCCGGAAGGAGGTTCCCATGACCCTACAAACCGAAACCGGTTTGCCGGACAACCAGCTCCCCACCAGTGTCCCCCCACCCCTTGCCGGAATGGATCCCGCCGGACATCGAGCCGCCGCGCCCAGTGTGCTGAGCATTCTCGGTCAGGCACGAACGCCGCTGCCGTTGCCACAGCGGATCCATATCCACAATCTCGTGGTGCACGAGATCCGCCGTTTCCTGCAAGTGGAAGGGTACGTGGAAATCCCGGTGCCCGAACTGACCCCGGCCACCGGTTCCTGTGAAGTGGTCGACTCCATGTTCAGCCTGGATTACTTCGGGGGCCTCGCCTTTCCCCGTCAGACCGGGCAGCTCATCCTGGAGGACGTCATCGCCCAGGGCCTGGACGCGGTCTACTGCGAGGGCGAGAGCATGCGGCGGGAGCTCAAGGTGGACGACCGCCACCTGACCGAATTCAAGCTCATCGAGATCGAGAAACGCGATCTCGATCTGGACGGACTGTGCCAGTTCCAGGAGCGGCTGCTGAAGAGTGTGGCCTCGCTGTTGCACGCCGACGATATCGGTGGGGACAACGTCACCCGCCTGGACCGGATGCTCCACGAGGAACACCCCCGCCTGACCTATCGCCAGGCCCTGGTGGTGCTCAATCGACGCGGCTTCAGCTACAGTTTCGGCGACGATCTGGACCGGGAGGCCGAGGCGTCCCTGAACCGTTACTGTGGCGATCTGCCGCTGCACGTCACCCACTATCCGGAGAGCCTGAAGTTCTTCAACATGAAGCTCGATCGCGAGGACCCGGAGGTGGTGGTCTGCGTGGACTACATCTTGCCGTTCGCCGGCGAGACCTTCGGCGGCTCGGTTCGTGAACCCGAATACGAGATCCTCCGGCGCCGGCTGTACGGCGGGACCATGTTCGGACATCTGCTGCAGCGGGCCCGCGAGTTCGCCGAACAACGTCACGCCAGGCTGTTCAAGGAACGTATCGCCAGCGCCGGCTCGACCCGGGATCAGCCTGGCGATCGCCTGCTCGAGCTGGAAGACCTGGTGGCCGACTACCAGCGTGGGATCCACGATTCGTTCGAGAACTACCTCGCGCTGTTTGCGGAGCAGCAAGTGGAACGGGCCGGCTTCGGGCTCGGGGTCGCCCGGTTGTTGCAGTACCTGACCGGAACCGAAAGCATCAAGGACGCGGTGGTGTTCCCCATGGACCGGACCCGCTTCGGCGGCCTGAACCAGACGGGATTCGTGCCGCAGTAAAACGGGCGCCGCGAACGTGAGGTCGTTTTCAAACCGAACCGGGCGCGCCGCGTGGGCGCGCCCGGTCTCGTATCAGCCACCACGGTATCCCGATTAGCTGGGGCAAGTGGTCACTTCTCAATCCTGCAGTCGCTCCGCGATCACCTCGGCGATATCCACGGCGGCGAGGGAGTCGCTCCGCTCGGTTTCCTTGATGGCGTCACCGAGCATGGTCAGGCAGAAGGGACAGGCCGTGGCCACCCGGGCGGCCTTGGTGGCGGCCACCTCCTCGATACGGTTGTGGTTGATCCGGGTGCCGATGTCCTCCTCCATGAACATGCGGCCGCCGCCGGCCCCGCAGCAATACCCCGCGCGCCGGCTACGTTCCATCTCCACCTGCCGCAGTCCAGGCACGGCGCCCAGCGCCTGGCGCGGCGCGTCGTACAGTTCGTTGTGCCGGCCGAGATAGCAGGAATCGTGATAGGTGACACTGTCGCTCACGCCACCCGTCACCGGCAACCGTCCGTCGGCCAGGAGCTGCGCCAGCAGTTCCGTGTGATGGACCACCTCGACCCCCTCCAGACCGAAGTCAGGATATTCGTTCTTGATCACGCTGTAGCCGTGGGGACAGGCAGTGACGATCTTCCGCACCTGGTAGCGCTGGAAGGTGCCGATGTTCTGTTCCGCCTGCATCTGGAACAGGTACTCGTTGCCGACCCGTCGGGTCGGATCGCCGCAGCACCCCTCCTCGGTGCCGAGCACCGCGTAATCGAGACCGGCTCGCTTGAAGAGCCGGCAGATGGTGCGGACGACGTCCTGGTTCCGGTCGTCGTAGGCGCCGGCGCATCCCACGAAAAAGAGGTATTCCGCCGAACCCTTGTCCCGCATCCGCGGCACCTCGAGATCACCTATCCAGTCTTCACGGGCGGCGGATCCGACGTTCCACGGATTGGAGTTGTTCTCCAGGCCTTGCAGCGCATTCTGCAGGGCCGACGGCACCTTGGCCAGGGTCATGGTCAGATACCGCCGCTGATCCACGATGTGGGGAATGTGCTCGATGACCACCGGGCAGACCGTCTGACAGTAACCGCAGGTGGTACAGGCCCAGAGGGTCTCTTCCTCGTTGACCTCGCCGATGAGTTCGGGCCGTACGATCTTCTCCGCCAGCGCCGCCGCCGCTTCGGTCCGGCCAGCGGCTTTCAGCTTGCCCACCTCGCGCATCTCGTCCGCATTGCCGTACAGGGCGTCCCGTTCGTCGCAGATGACCCCGCGGGGACTCAACGGTTTACCCGTGGTATTGGCGGGACAGTGCACCACGCAACGACCGCACTCGGTGCAGGTGTACATGTCGAGCAACCGGCGCCAGCTGAACTCCTCGAGCTTGCCCACGCCAAAGCTCTCCTTGCCCTCGAACTCCATCCGGTCCAAGGCGGCGGGTGGTGTCAGCCGTCGCAGAAAGGTTGCCGGCAGGGCGGTGAGCACGTGGAAGTGCTTGCCGAACGGCAGGAAGTTCAAGAAGGCCAGCACCAGAAACACGTGAATCCAGAACATCCAGCGCCACCACGTCGCCACGGTCTCGGCGCTGCTACCGTTGAAGAGTCCACTCAACGCCGAGCTGACGTAGGCGGCGCCAGCCTCGTGATGAAACGGCTCCCGTGCGAACAGCGCGGCATCGCCGATGAGGTCGCTCACCATGAGGCTGCCGATCCAGAACAGGATCAACACCGCCTCGAGGCTCAGATGGAGTCGCGCCGGTCGCACCACCAGACGTCGCCACACCCCGACCAGAATCGAGACGAGAACCACCAGCGCGAAGGTATCCTTCAGCGCGGCGTAGAGCAGCCCCAACCCGCCCCCCAGCAGCGGCAGGTTGAAATCGAGATCGAATCCGCGCCCGAAGAGGGTGACGGTGCGAATGGAGACCACCAGGAAACCGGCAAAGATCCCGACGTGCATCCAGCCGGCGCCCCGCTCCCAGAGCAGTCGTTGTTGCCCGAATCCGACCACGAGCAACGCCTTGATCCGCCGCCATAAATTATCGGTCCGCCGCTCCGGTTCAGCAGCCCGGAGCAACCAGATCCGGTCCGCGATGGTATTGGTGAACAGAGCCAGGGAGGAAAGCAACAGGACGGTCATCAGCGCCGGGTTCATGTTCGCCCTTTCCCGAGTGCAGGACAAAAAGACAGGTGGCTGGCTGAGGCGGATCTTACGCCAGGATATCGTCGGCCGGAAGTGTTTTCAGGTGGTGGCGCAACGGCCGGTCTGATCACCCCACTCCTGCCCGGCAACCGGATTCACGTGATCCAGCAAGACCCGGCACACCGCCAGGCCGGCCGAACCCACCGCCAGCAGCGACTCCTCCGGGTCCATTTCCAGCATCGTGATCTTGCCGAACAACCGGTTCCCGTGCCGGAGCAGACCACCCCGCCGACAGAGATAGATGGAGCCGTTCTCACGGTGCCACTCCGGTTCGGACACGCCACCGGAGCGGATGGTGCGCTCCCGGGGATCGTAAAAGGGAATCAGCCCTCCGGGCGATTGGCGCCAGAAGTGCGGCATCTCGCAGCTGCAGGAAAAGAGGGAGTCCGCGGACTCGCGCTCGAACGCGGCCTGGGCCGCTTCCAGCCTACCCGGCCGGCGCAGCGGAAGCTCCGGTGACAGCAACATCACCTGTTGCGGGACATACCCCTTGGCGGCCAGGGAATTGAGGCCGTACGCCGCCACCCATTCCACGGGCACTTCGGAGCCCACCAGCTGAACGGGGAGCCTGATGGACTCCGCTTCCCAGCGGTTACACATGTTCAGCACCTCACCCTCCGCCGAGAGCACCACGATACGATCGAGCGCCGCGTCCCGAGCCGTGGCGAGGGTATGATAGAGCACCGGGCGTCCGCCGAGATCGGCGAGGTAGTCACTGCCCGCCGCCAGATTGTGACAGGCCGGTATGATTGCCAGGCAGTCTTTCAACTGGAGTCGTCCTCCGTGTTTCTGGGTGATCCTGCTCTCGATCCGGTGGAACAACCGGTGGTCACGGTTCTAAGTCGGGGCAAGACGGTGAAATTCGGGCCGGCGGATTCCGGTCTCCCGCCTGGAATCAGGGTCAACCGCGGGGTATCGACCTCTGAAGCGAGAAGGGGCTCGGCAGCTCCGGTCTGAGCCGGGGATTCAGTGTGTGAACAATACTCCGGCGCCGAAGTCGCCGGGTCGGCAGCCGTCCGTCGCAACAGCATGTCCCAGCTTGCCAGGAAACGGACATACGAGAATTCGCTCTGCACGGTACGGCGGGCCGCCGCCCCCAGACGTCGAGCCAGCTCGGCGTCCTGCAACAGCCGGCCGAGGTGCTGGCGGAGTTCCGGTACGGTCTCGCCCACGAAACCGTTCTCACCATGCCGAATCGGTGAGGTGGCGTGCGGCGTGGTCACGACGGGCATCCCGGTGGCCATGGCTTCCAGGGCCGCCAGATTGTACCCATCTTCCATTTCCGGATGGTTGGTGAGCAGGAAGCATCGATACTGCCGGTAGATGTCCTTGAGATGTTCCCAGCTCGAAGTGCAAGTGGCGCCGGGGACATCCGGATTCCAGCCGAAGAGCTGATTGGGGATCCCGTTCAGGACCACCTGCTGCAGGGTATGGTTCAGGATCACATCCCGCTGCCGCTGCATATTCGACACCCTTAGTACCGCCGGATTCTCCCCACTGTATCCGGTGTACAGTTCCGGCTGGATGCCGTGCTCGATGACCACCCCGTTCAGGCCGCCCCAGGTTTCCGCCTTGAGCGCCGAGACGTACACGATCCGGGCGGGAACGTGTTCCAGGTACCGTTCCATAATTTTGACGAAATCTTCCGCCCGAGTATGGCTCGCCTCGTTGGCCAGCCGCCCGGGTAGACTGCAGTGAATCAACAGCACGAGCTTCTCGGTGACATCCTTGAGCGCGAGCAAGTCGGTGATGTTGTGGGCGAGGCCGACGTCGAACGGCTCGTGTTGCGCCGCCGTCACCGCCTCGGCCTGGGAGACCAGCCGGAAATGATCGGGAAGCGGTCGGACACCATAATTCCACTGGCAACCGAAGCCGCTAAGCCCCTGGTCGATGATGGTGAAATCGTGCGCCAGTCCGTTCAGATTGAACAGGTACGGCTGGTGCGAATTGATGGTCACCACACGCAGTCGCCGGGAAGGTGGGTGTTCCTGCATAATCATCGCTGTTCGCCTCTCGTGTCGCCTCACCTGGAGGGTGAGCTGACCGATCTTCGGTACCTGGAATCCCTGGACAAGCGTGCGCCGGGCAGGTACATTTTTTGGACTTGTCGACCGGGACGACGCCGGAAACTTTTTCCTTCCGCTGTCTGGCTTTTTCCCCGTTTCGGGGCCGCCCCCAGGCCCTCGCGAGCGGTTTGTCGATCCAGCGGATCGCGAATCGAGGGGCTAGTCCAAAGACCAGCAAGGAATTCCACGGCTGCCGGTAGCGGTGGCGATCGAGGCTCGCCCCGTTTCCCGATCTTTCTGTTCCGGAGTTATGCAAGATTGATCCCACCCGGGACCGCTCGAGGGAGATTGTTCATGGACAATCAGGCCAATACCCCGTTCCTGTCGGATGACCTCTTGTTGCGAATCCTCTCGGAGACGCACCGGGTGGCCGTGGTCGGCATCTCGGACAAGCCGGAGCGGGCCAGCCATCGCATAGCGCGGTTCCTGCTCGAAAAACAGGTCGAGGTGCTGCCGGTGAATCCGCGGCTGGAAACAGTACTGGGAATGACGGTGTACCCCGACCTGCGGTCCGTTCCGGGTGTTCTCGATGTGGTGGACATTTTCCGCCGCAGCGAGGCCGTCCCCCCCATCGTCGACGAAGCCATCGCCGTGTCGGCCAAGGTGGTCTGGATGCAGGAGGGCGTCGTCCACGAGGAAGCGGCGGCCAAAGCGGAAGCCGCCGGCCTGGACGTGGTGATGGATCGATGCATCTTGAAGGAATGGCAGCGTTTGCTGAGCACCTAGGACCAGCGGGGCAAACGCCACGCTCCCAAGGAGAGTTCGATGAAAAAAGTCCTCATCACGGGGTTTACCGGCTTCGTGGGATCCCATCTGGCGGAGTATCTACTGGCCGAGGGCGGGTACGAGATATTCGGCCTCTACCGCTGGCGCAGCCGGCTGGAGAATGTGACCCACCTGCTGGACCAGGTGCATCTCGTCGATGGCGACATCACCGATGCCCACGCCATGCTGAAGCTGGTCCAGAAGATACGGCCTGACTACATCTTCCATCTCGCGGCCCAGTCCTACGTGCCGGCGAGCTGGCACGGGCCGGACGCCACGGTCACCACCAACGTTCGCGGACAGATCAATCTGTTCGAAGCCGTCAGGTCCGCGGAACTCGCGTGCCGGATCCAGATCGCCGGCGGCAGCGAGGAGTACGGCCTGGTGTATCCGGACGAGGTTCCCATCACCGAGGACAATCCGCTCCGCCCCCTCAGTCCTTACGCCGTGAGCAAGGTCACCCAGGATCTGCTCGCCTTCCAGTACGTGCAGAGCTACGACCTGGATATCGTGCGCACGCGCGGCTTCAATCACACCGGACCACGACGTGGCGAGGTGTTCGTCTGCTCCAACTTCGCTCGCCAGATCGCCGAGGTGGAAGCCGGTCTCCATCCCCCCGTCATCAAGGTGGGCAACCTGGACGCCACCCGCGATTTCTCGGACGTCCGGGACATGGTACGTGGTTACCTGCTGGCGTTGCAGAAGGGAAAGAAAGGCGAGGTCTACAACCTCTGCTCGGGTCGGGACATCCGGATTGGCGACATCCTCGACCAGCTCATTGCCATGGCCGGCGTGGCCATCACCATCGAAGAAGATCCCGATCGGCTCCGTCCCTCGGACGTGCCGATCTTGCGCGGCTCCAGCGCCAAGTTCCACGCCGACACCGGCTGGCAGACCACGATCCCGTTCTCCCAGACGATGGAAGATTTGCTGAACTACTGGCGGGAACGGATTCAAGCAGCGGGCCAGGGATCATGAGTCGACCCGGCCCCATCGTCGTGACGGGCGCCCTCGGCTTCGTGGCGGGCTGGCTCATCACCGAGCTGCTGGCTTCAGGCGAGCGAGTGGTCGGACTCAGTCTGATCCCGACCGGGCAGAGTCCACCGGAGCAGGCCGGACCGTTCCGCAGGCTCGGCGATGACTCCTCCTCCCCCGGCGGTATCCGCTACGGCAGCGCTGTAGGCGAATGGACCTGTTTCCCCAGCGGACTCGACGACCCGGCGGCTCTGGAACGGTTTCTGCGAGATTGGCAACCGGCGACCGTTTATCACCTGGCAGCCCAGAGTTCGGCCGGCTACTCCTTTCCCAATCCGCAGGAAACCTTCAGCTGCAACCTCGGCGGCAGCCTCAACCTGCTCGAGGCGATCCGGGCCTTGCCGGACCGGGAACGGCCCACCCTGCTGGCCACCGGCTCCAGCGAGGAGTACGGTCCGCATGCCGAGGGGAAACCGCTGCACGAGCGAATGCGGTTGAAACCGGTCTCCCCTTACGGCGTCAGCAAGGCGGCGCAGTCGTTGCTCTGTCTCCAGTATCACCGCTCATTCGATTTACCGATCATCGTGACCAGACCGTTCAGTCACACCGGCCCCCACCACGACGGTCGCTTCGTTTTCCCCTCTTTCGCCCAGCAGATCGTGGCCATCGAACGCGGCGAAGCCGCGCCGGTCATCGCGGTGGGCGACCTCTCCCCCCGGCGCGATTATCTCGATGTCCGTGACGTGGTGACAGCCTACCGGCAGCTGGTGGCCAGCGGCGAGCCGGGTCAGATATATAACATCTGCTCCGGCCAGGCGTTGACGATTCAGGGCGGACTGGAGATACTCCTTCAGGAAGCCAGGCGGAAGATCGATATTGCCACGGATCCGGATCGTTGCCGGCCGTCGGACATTCCCTACCTGGTGGGAGATGGCACCAAGCTGCGTGCTTGTACCGGTTGGCGACCGGAACGTGATTTCCACGTGACGCTGCGTGAGATGTTGGACTGGGTCAGGAAGGAGCATTCATGATCCGCATTTGTATGGTGGGTACCGGCTACGTCGGGCTGGTTTCAGGCGCTTGCATGGCTGATTTCGGTCATGAGGTCTGGTGTGTCGACATTCTGGAAGAACGCATCGAGGGGCTCCGCCAGGGAGTCATTCCGTTTTACGAGCCGGGACTCGATATGCTGGTCCTCAAGAACGCGGGCGCCGGACGTCTACACTTCACCACCTCCCTGGCCGAGGGCATGGCCCAGGCCGACGTGGTGTTCATCGCGGTGCAGACTCCCATGTCCGATAGCGGCGAGGCGGATCTGACCTACGTCATGCAAGTGGGCCAGGAGATCGGCAGTCTGCTCACCAAATACAAGGTGATCGTCACCAAGAGCACGGTTCCGGTGGGCACCGCCCGTCGTCTGGAGCGGGTGATCGAGCAGTCGTTGCCCGCACCGGTGGAATTCGACCTGGCCAGCAATCCGGAGTTTTTGCGGGAAGGGTCGAGCATCGAGGATTTCATGCGCCCCGATCGCGTGGTGGTCGGAGTGGAGAGCGAACGGTCGCGGGATGTCATGCGCGGCATCTACCGGCCGCTCTATCTGCTGGACACCCCCATGGTGGAATGCAACATCGAAACCGCGGAGCTGATCAAGTACGCCTCCAACGCCTTCCTCGCCGTGAAGATCTCGTACATCAACGAGCTGGCGGGCCTGGCGGAGAAGGTCGGCGCCGACATCTCGGTCATCGCCAAGGCCATGGGACTCGACAAACGCATCGGACCGAAGTTCCTGCACGCCGGTCTCGGTTTCGGCGGCTCCTGCCTGCCCAAGGACACCAACGCCATCGTGCACATCGGCCAGAGCCACGATACCGACATGCGCATCGTCAAATCGGCCATCGCGGTCAACACCGACCTCCCGGGACGCGCCATGGCCAAGGCGCAGCAGATGGTACCCGATCTGCAGGGCAAGACCGTCGCCCTGCTCGGCGTCGCGTTCAAGCCCAATACCGACGATGTCCGCTCCGCGGCCAGCATCCCGTTGACACGGATGCTCCTGGATGCGGGCGCCACCGTCCGGGCCTACGATCCGGTGGCCATGGAGCAGTTCAAGCGGCACTATCCCGACCTGAGCTACTGCAAATCCGCCTACGACGCCGCCACCGGCGCGGAACTGTGTATCCTGGTGACGGAGTGGAACGAGTTCCGGCAGCTCGACTTCATGCACCTGGCCAAGATCATGACCGGCAACGCCTTTCTCGATTGCCGGAACGTGTACACCCATGCCCTCGTGACCGAGAGCGGCTTCAAGTACGACTGCTTCGGCCGACCTGAGCATTCTTAGCGATCGTTAGGTTCGGACGTTTCCATCAGACGCGACCTGAACAGGAGCAAGACGATGATCGATGGCGTACACGTCAAGCAGCTCAAGCTGATCCCCGACGAGCGGGGCTACCTCATGGAGATGATGCGGGCCGACGACCCGTTTTTCCAGCAATTCGGCCAGATCTACCTCACCGCGATCTATCCCGACGTGGTCAAGGGGTGGCACTATCACCGCCAGCAGACCGATCACTTCGTCTGCGTGAAAGGGATGGCCAAGGTAGTACTGTACGATCGTCGCGAAGAGTCCCCCACCAGCGGCGAGGTGAACGAGTTCTTCATGGGAGAACGCAACAATATTCTCCTGGTCATTCCGCCAGGTGTGCTGCACGGTATGAAGGGGGTCGGCACCGAAACGGCCTTGATCGTAAACTGTCCGACGCACACGTACAAGTACGACGACCCGGATGAATTCCGGGTCGATCCGCACGACAACGACATCCCCTATGACTGGGCCCAGAGGGATTTCTGAACAGCCCGGCGTGTGAAAGGAAATCATGTCCATGGAGCAGAACCGCAAGGTGACCCGGTACGACCTGGTGACCCCCATGCTTCCCTGCAAGGACGAGATCATGGCCGGCTTCGAGCGGCTGTTGCTCTCGGGCCAGTACATCCTCGGCGAGGAGGTCCACTCCCTGGAAGCAGAGATGGCTGCGGCCTGCGAGGTCCCGGAAGCTGTAGGGGTGTCTTCCGGCTCATCGGCGCTGTACCTGGCGCTGGCGGTGGCCGGGGTCGGTCCCGGCAGCGAGGTGATCACCACCCCGTACACCTTCGTGGCCACCATCGAGTCCATCATCCGGCTCGGCGCCACCCCGGTGCTCATCGACATCAGCCCCACCGATCTGAATCTCGATCCGACCAAGATCGAGGAGGCCATCACAGACAAGACCAAGGCCATCGTCCCGGTGCATATTTTCGGCGCGCCGTGTGACATGTATCCCATCATGCAGGTGGCCGAGAATCACAACCTGGAAATCATCGTCGACATGGCCCAGGCGTTCGGCACCTTGTACGATGGCCGACCCTGCGGTTCCTTTGCCCGCATGAGCAGTCTCAGTTTCTATCCCACCAAGAACTTGCCGAGTATCGGCGACGGCGGTCTGATCCTCTGTCGACGCCGGGACGACGCCGAGCTGATCCGCAAGTTACGGGGACATGATCCGGTGACGGTGAACGGGACCTTGCTGCCCGGCTTCAATTACCGGCTCGACGAGGTACACGCAATGGTGGTGCGGGTGCGTCTCACCCGCTTCGCCGACGAGCAGCAGGATCGCGACCAGGTGGCGGCCATCTACGCCGAGTACATTCCCGAGGCCAGCCGGCTCGCGCCGCCCAACGGCGGCCGGGGGATGCGGGTCACCCACCATCAGTACTGGGTCCGCTCCCAGCAACGCGACCGCCTCCGCGACCATTTGACCGCCCACAATATCGACACCGGTGTCTACTACGATCCCCCCCTGCATCACCATCCGCTGGCGGAGTACTGTCGGGTGAGTGGCGACCTGCCCGTGGTCGAACAGGCCGCCAGGGACATCCTCACCCTGCCCATCTACGCCGCCCTGCCGCTGACCGAGGCCAAGCGGGTGGGAGAGCTGGTGCGGGACTTCCTGCAAACCGAAGGGGCCTGATTTTTTAGTCACGCCAGGGAGGTTCACTGCCTTGAAAGGCCGCCTGTCACTCAGCTTCGGTACCTTCGCCACCTCGCTGGCCAAGGCTCAGACCCAGGAAGTGATCAATCGCATCCAGACGCACTATCCGCGTCTGACTTGCCAGATGCATGTCATCTCCTCACCCATTTCCGGCGAAGAAACGAGTGACGAACCGTTCCTCGCCTGCACTGCCGCCGAGGTGGAATTCCTGGAGGAGCACCTGCTGGCCGGTGAATTCCGCTGTATCGTGCAGCGGGCGGCGGATCTGGTGCTGCCGTTGCGGGAGGGGGTCATATTCGCCGCCGTGCCGGCGCGTAACACCCCGTTCGACGCCTTGCTGAATCGCCAGGGACAGATCGCCGACGAACTGCCCGAGGACGCCAAAGTCGGCGTCTTGAACCTGCGCACCAAGTCCCAGCTCCTGACCCTCTACCCACACATGGAAATCGAGATCATCACCGGTGGCGTGGAAGCGGCCCTGGAGCTGCTACTCCGGCGTTGCCAGCTCGACAGCCTGGTGCTGCCGGCGGCCATCACGGAACATCTCGGTATCCAGGGCATCGTCACCGAGATCTTCTTCCCCGAGATCATGTTGCCCAGCTGCGGTCAGGGGATTCTCGCCATCCTGGCGCGGGAGGAGGACAAGGAGACCATCGAGATCCTGAAGGCCATTCACGACCAGGCCACCTTCCTCGAGATGGAAGCCGAGAACGCCTTCATGCAACGGTTCGCCTCCGATCAGGATCTGCCCATCAGCGCCCTGGCCCAGGTGAACCGGCGGCAGATCCGGGTGGAGGGGTCCATCTGTCCCTTGCGCGGCGGTGTTCTGAATCGGTCCTCGCAGGAGGGCCTGGCTCGTAATGCGGTCCAGATCGGCACGGATCTGGCGGAAAAGCTGCTCATGAGCGGTGATTCCGTCATCGACCTGCTGGAGGCCGACTTCCCCGACGGGCTCCCCGACTCCGACCTGGACGACGTGCTGGACAAGGACCTGCCGGATGAGCTGGAGGCGGTCCTGGAATCGGAGCTGGACGGGGACCTCGATCTGGATCTCGATCTTGAACTGGATCCCGAAGATCTGGAAATCGATCTGGACGACCTGCCCGCTCTGGACGCCGACGCAGACGATCCTCCCCCGACGGGCTGAAACAACGGTTCCGTCCGCTCCGCACAACCTGGTTTTCTTCTCGGGTAGTGGTGATTCAGCCGGACGCGTCGTCGTTGGCCGAGGAGAGTTCCGCCGCGATCCTGGCCACGGTGAACGGATCGCGCATCTGAGCGGTACCGACCTGCACGGCCACCACTCCCAGGGCGAAGAACTTCAACGCATCCTCCGCCGTGGCGATACCGCCGACGCCGATGACAGGAATATCCACCTCACGCACGATTTCATCTATCTTGGCCAGAGCGATAGGCAGGATGCCCGGGCCGGAATAGCCGCCGTACCGACGCGGAAGCGCTGGCCGGCCAGTGTCAAGATCGATTTCCAGACCGACCACGGTGTTGATGGCAGCCACCGCATCGGCGCCACCTTCACGTGCCGCGGCGGCCAGGGGAGCTATCCGGGCGACATTGGGCGTCACCTTGGCGATGAGGGCGCGGTCCGGCAGGTGAGGCCGCGCGGCCTCCACGCACCGGGTCACCGTATCCGGGTCGCTGCCGAAATCGTGTCCGCCTTCGGCCACGTTGGGACAGCTCAGGTTCAGTTCCACACCGTGCCACTGCGGGAGATCGGCCGCGGCCCAAGAGACCTGGGTAACCAGTTCACTGAACTGTTCGGGTCGGGTGGCCGCCAGGCTGACCACGAACGGCACCTCCCGCCGCCCCAGCTCGGGCACGATCCGGTCCAGGAACTCCGCCAGCCCGAGGTTCTCCAGACCGATGGAATTGAGCGCACCCGTGGCGAGTTCGCACAGCCGCGGCATGGGATTGCCGATCCGCGCCGCCGGAGTGACGGTCTTGGTGACCACCACCCCCAGGCCGTCATACACGGACGGGTACTCCACAGAGGTGAGATCGAAACCGTTGAGGCCGTACCCGAAACAGCCGGACGCCGTCCAGATCCGGCCCGGAAAACTACGGGGACCTATGGTGAGGGGAGCACGCGGATCGGTCTGCCACCAGTCCGGAGTCGGCATTTCAGACCCCCTCTCCGTGGCCCAGTCGGCTCCAGTCGAGCTGCTCGGCCTGGAAAACCGGTCCATCCTGACAAACGGTGAGATTTCCGCCGGCGCTGTCCGGCGCCACGCACCCACGGCAGACGCCGTAACCACATCCCATCTGCTCCTCAACCGACACGAAACAGGGCCAGCCCAGTTCCACCGCCAGGTCCGCCACCGCCCGCAGCATCGGCAACGGCCCACAGGTGAGCAGAGTGGCCGTGGGCAGTGACCGTTGGACCAGCAGGTCACGGCAGAGATCGACCACCAACCCCTCGTAGGCTTGCCGTCCAGATGGCACCTGCGCCGCCCGATCCACACTCACCCGCCACCTGTCGGCCAGCAGATCCCACGGCACCTCGGCGCCGTGGCGCCCGCCGAAACAGGCCAGATCGGATTCGGTCCCGTGCTGTTCGAACCAGGCGTACAGCGGCGGCAGGCCGACCCCACCGGCGATCAGCACCACCGGGTGATCACCCTCACGAGGCGGAAAACCGTTTCCCAGGGGGCCGAAGAACGAGATCAGACTCCCCGGTTCAGCCGCGGCCAGATACCGAGTTCCTCGGCCCACCACGCGGTACAGAAAGGAGACCCGACGATCACGTGCGGCCAAAATCGAAAAGGGCCGGCTGAAGATGAGTTCCTGGGCGCCGGGGAGGTTGAGCATGGCGAACTGCCCCGGCTGGAAAGTCGTGGGAAGCGGTAACTCCAGATCCAGTCGCAATAGACCGTCGGACAGTGGGCCGTTGGCCACCACTGTTCCCGACATCCAGCTCCGACCTGCCTCCAGCGAGTGGGTCACCGGCCCTCCCCCGGATTGATACTGTCCACGCTGGCTTCCCCGCCCGACGTGACACTGGAGTCCAAAACGGCGGGTGTCGTCACAACCAGACTATCGGGTGTCGTAGGCTGTGGTTGCTCGGAAAGCGGCGCGGGAAGCGATTCGAGAACTGGTTCGGTGGTGATCGTGCCAGCACTGTCACTATCAACCGTCAGGGAGTCCATGGCGACCGGCATCGGGTCTGTGGCAACCGTCATGGAGTCATCGGCAACTGTCAGAGAGTCCACAGCAACCATCACCGAGTCATCGGCAACTGTCAGAGAGTCCGCAGCAACCATCACCGAGTCATCGGCAATTGTCAGAGAGTCCACGGCAGCCGCAGCGGAATCCTCGGCGGCGGCCGGCAGCAAGCGGGCCTGTCGCCGCTCGGCCTCGCGACGATCGAGGAGAAAACTCAGCAGATCGGCGGACTTGCCGTGTTCGAGCTGATACGCCTGGGCGCTTCTGGGGTACTCGGTGCGCAAGCGGTTTATCATGACCGCCGCCGAATCGGGCAGGTCGAGGCGCTCCTGGTAGACCACCATGGCCCCGTACAGGGCTCGCGCCGCGGTGGCGCTGTCGGTCTCGGCCAGATCCAGGACTTCGAAGTAATGATCGAGGGCAGCGCGCGGACGATCCATGCCGAAGAGTAATGAATTGGCCTGCAAAAGTTTCAGCCCGGGAATCTTGTCCGGCTGGGCGCTGTCCAGACTCTGTTCGGCGGCGAGATAGTCCTGCAAACGACGGTAGATGTTCCGGGTAGCGTCGGGGTCCTCGAGAAAAACCGCGCCCTTGACGGCCGTCTGGAAGTGCTCCCGGGCTCGTTCCAGATCCCAGCGTTTCACGGAGATCCAGCCCAGCAGATCGTTGGCCCGAGCGTCCACATCCCCGATGCGCCACTCTTGCGGCATGTTCTCCAGCAGCGGCGACGCCTCGTCATCACGACCTTGCAGGAACAGGCTCTCCGCTTCCACCAGGGTCACCTTGCCCTGGGCCTGATACAGTTCCGCCTCGGAACTGAGTGTGGTCACGATGTCGGCGGCCTCGGTGTACTGTCCCACCCGACAGAGCGTGCGGGCGCGCAACAGGCGGGAATCGAATCCGAGCTCCCGGCTTTCGGTGGCGGACGTCACCTCCGCGAACTGGTCGCCGGCAACCTGGTAATCGAACAGCTCCCAGGAACACAACGCGCGCTTGAAGGCGATGTCGTCCCATTGCTCATCGTCGGGATACTTCTCCAGGTACTCGGTGAAACTCGCGCGCGCCACTTCCCACTCTTCCAGCACGTAGCTGTTCTCGCCACTCACGCGCAACACCTCGGCCTGGAAACGGCTCTCGGGGTAGTTGCGGTCCAGCCGCTCGAGCAAGCTGCTGGAACCGGGAATGTCGCCAATCAAGAGATAGTTGAGCGCCTGCAGATAGATGGCCTCTTCCTCGAACGGGGTGGCGGGATAGTTGGCGAAAAGCAGATCGATCTTGCGGATTGACATACGGTAGGAATTCAAGCGGTGGTACGACTTGGACATGAGAAACAGGGCATCGTCGGTCAGGCTGGAACCCGAATATTCGTCGAGCACCTTCTGGCACTTGCGGATGGCCTCCTCGTACTTCTGCTGCTGGCTGCTGGTGGGCTCACTGACGTCCTTGCGTTCCTTGATCATATCCTCACGTTCCTCTTCCGCCTGCCGGAACGCCCGATTGGCGTTGAAGAACGTGTTGTACTTGGCGCACCCGCCTAGCAGCACTGTCACCAGGAGAAAGGTCGCCAAGATACTCCACCAGCCGGGGGAAGCCGTGTTTCGGCTCCCGGCAAACAGACCGCGCCTGATCATATGTCTGGGCAACTGAGAAGTCCTCCCGGATTCGGTAGCGTCAGGGGCGGCGCGTATAATCACTTCCTCACGCTAGTCTCATCCTGGTGAAAGGTCAACCGCCCGCGCAGAAAAGTCGCCACGACCTGGCCGGTCAAGGTCTCACCGATGAAGGCTGAATTACGGCTTCGGGAATGGAATCCGGTCGCTGCCACGGTCCAGGTAGCGTCCGGATCGAACAGGATGAAGTCGGCCTCGGCTCCTTCTTCCAGCTTACCGACGGGCAGGTGCGCCAGCCTCGCCGGAGACTCGGACATCCGGTCGATGAGCTGCCCCAGGTCCATCCGTCCGTCTTTCACCAGATACGTGATCCCGGCCGCCAGCGCGGTTTCCAGGCCGATGACACCAAACGGCGCCTGATCGAATTGCAGTTCCTTCTCGGTGTTGGTGTGCGGCGCGTGGTCGGTGGCGATACAGTCGATGGTGCCGTCGGCCAGCCCCTCGGCAACCGCGGCCATGTCCTCGGTCTCCCGGAGCGGAGGATTCATCTTGAACAGTGGCGAGTAGTTCCGGCAGCGGGAGTGGTCCAGAGCGAAGTGGTGCGGGGTGGCTTCCGCCGTCACGTTGACCCCCTCCGCCTTGGCGCGTCGGATGATCTCCACCGCCCCCTGGGTGGAAACGTGGGCCACGTGCAGGTGGCCGCCGCTGGCGCGCGCCAGCTCCACGTCACGGAAGATGGCGGAGTCCTCGCCGGCCCTCGGCATGCCGGGCAGACCGAGACGTGTGGCCCAGTAGCCGGAGTGCATGACACCGTTGCCCACGAGGGTGGGATCCTCGGCGTGGGTGATGATGGGGACCGACAACATCCTGGCGTACTTCAGGGCGTTGCTCATGAGACCGCCGTGGGTCACCGGTGAGCCGTCGTCCGTGAATCCCACGGCGCCGGCTTCGATCATGGCGCCGAACTCGGCCAGGGCCTTACCATCGCGCCCGGCGCTGATGGCTCCCGTGGGAAACACGCGACACAATCCGGCTTCCTGGCCGCGATCGATGATGTACCGGATCAGTCCCGGATTGTCGATGGGTGGTTCCGTATTGGGCATGGTCACCACACTGGTGTACCCGCCAGCGGCGGCGGCCCGGCTACCGCTGGCCACGGTCTCCTTCTCTTCCTGGCCCGGCTCCCGGAAATGGACGTGCAGATCGACCAGCCCCGGGGCGCAGATCAACCCGGCCGCGTCCAGCACGGGCAACCCGTCCATGGCGGGTGAGCCCACTCCCAAAGCCTCGACCGTTCCCTTACGCACGTGCAGAAAACCTTTGCGTTTGGACAACTTACCATGCCGACACAGCCTGGCGTTGACCACCAGGTATTCGGCGGGAATCCGTTTCCAGCTCCAGTCCATTCAAGACCTCTCTTCTGATGACCGGACCGCCGTCAGTTAGCCGATCCGGCCAACGCGCCTGGATCACCCCCGGACAGCAGATAAATGAGCGCCATCCGCACCGCCACGCCGTTGGCTACCTGGTCCAGGATCACCTGGCGGGGGCCGTCGGCCACCTCGGAACTGATCTCCACATCCCGATTCATGGGGCCGGGATGCATGACGAACGCCTCGGGTTTCATGGTGCGCACCACATCCTCGGTGATGCCGAACATCTTGTGGTACTCGCGATTACTGGGGAAGGCCTGGCTGCTGTGTCGCTCGAGCTGAATGCGCAGGACGTTCACCACGTCCGCCTCGGCCACGGCGCGCAACAGGTCGTACTCGACCTCCACTCCCATCCGCTCGATGTGGGACGGCATCATGGTGGGTGGACCGCAAAGGGTCACCTTGGCCCCCAGCTTGGTCAGTCCCCAGATATTGGATCGCGCCACCCGGCTGTGGGTGATGTCGCCGATGATGGTGACCCTCTTGCCCCGCAAATCACCGAGACGCTGTCGCATGGTCATGATATCGAGCAGGCCCTGGGTGGGATGTTCATGCGTGCCGTCACCGGCGTTGATGACCGAACTCTCCAGAACTCTCGCCAGATACTGGGCGGCGCCCGGCGAAGCGTGCCGGCAGATCAACATGTCGATCTTCATGGCGGCCAGATTCTCGGCCGTGTCCCGCAAGGTCTCACCCTTGGTGAAACTGCTGGTGGCCGCACTGAAGTTCACGATGTCGGCCGAGAGTCTTTTTTCCGCCAGCTCGAAACTGATCCGGGTCCGGGTGCTGGGCTCGTGGAACAGGTTGACCACCGTCCGCCCGCGCATGATGGGCACTTTCCGCACCGGCCGATCGAAGACCGTGCGGAAACGGCCGGCCACCTCCAGGATCCCGAGGATCTCCTCGGCGGAGATCTCTTCTAGCCCCAGTACGTCTTTCCGTTTGAGGATCATTCAGCGTTGACCTCCCCCACCACGACCTCCAACTTGCCGTCCCGCTCCGGGGTGCGGACCTTGATGATCTCCCGCTGGGAGGTCGGCACGTTCTTGCCTACGAAATCGGGGCGGATGGGCAACTCCCGGTGACCACGATCGATGAGCACCGCCAGCCGGATGGCCCGCGGGCGTCCCCAGTCCATGATCTCGTCGAGCGCGGCGCGTACCGTGCGCCCGGTGTAGAGGACATCGTCCACCAGAATCACGATCTTCTCCGCCACGTCGAACGGTAACTCGGTGTGAGCGACCCGCGGGGTGGGCCCGAGGGTGGACAGATCGTCCCGGTAGAAGGTGATGTCCAGCGCTCCTTGCGGCAGTTCGGCGCCTTCCACCTGCAGGATCGATTCGCCGAGCAGCTTGGCGATATCGACCCCCCGCCGCTGGATGCCGAGCAGGACCAGGTCCTTCGTCCCCTTGTTGGCCTCGATGATCTCGTGCGCCATCCGCTTGATGGCCCGACGCATTTCGTTCGGGTCCATGATCAGGGCTTTTTTGACGAAACCCATAAAACTCCAATCGTTCGCGTGGCCGGCCGGTGGGTACAAAAAGAGGCACGGTCATGAGCCCCATGCCTGGATCCAGGTAACGTATCCCCCTTTGGGGTCTCGCCGGACCGCATTAAAAGGAATCGTGGAGAATATCGAGTTCGCGAAAATATTAGGGGAGGGAACCCAGGGAAGCAAGCAGCATCTCGTTTCCGGGTGCGTGAAGGCGGGATTCATTGGGTGGACCACGACCTGATCGTTCCCGATCCGTCCCGGGCGGAGTCGGGTCACTCCGCCGCCACATCCCGTAAACCTGCCGGCCCCAGCTCCAGGAGTGTACAGCCACAAGCGCGCAGGAACTGCCGATCGTGGGAAGCGATGACCAGTGCGGTCCAGCGCGGCAACCGGGAGAGCAACTGCTGGAATCGCCGCCGCCCGCGCCCGTCCAGACCGGCCGTGGGTTCGTCCAGCAAGATGAGCGGTCGGCCGGAGAGGATGACCAGCGACAGCGCCAGTCGCCGCCGTTCACCGCTGCTCAGCGCGTGGGGATTCCGCGACGCGAACCGCTCCGGCAACCCGGCGCCGGTCAGGAGCGGCGTCACCCCGCCGGCCGCCAACACGGGGTCGAGACTGATCTCGTCCGCCACCGTGGTTCGGGTGAAGAGATACTCGGGAAACTGGGGCGCCAGCAGCGCCAGATTGTGATCCAGGTCGTGAGGTCCTTTTTCGCAGAGCGGCTTGTCCCCCAGGTAACATCGTCCGGCACTGGGCGACAGCAGCCCGGCCGTCAGGTACAGCAGCGTACTCTTGCCACACCCGTTGGCGCCGGTGATCCCGAGTCGCTCCCCGGGTTGGATCTTGCGATTCACGCCCCGGAACCCCCGGCCGGTGGCGGCGAAGTGATACGTGACATCGCGCCACTCGGCCACCACGGCTCCCGGGTTTTCATCAGTCGCCGGGCGACCATCTGTCGCATCGCTGGCTGGGGTTGCAGTGGCATTCGGATCGTCCCAGCCCAGCACGGCGGCGACCTCGGGCCGCGCCAGAACCGACGCCGGCTCGCCCTCGGCCACGATGTGTCCCTGTTCCAGCACCACCACCCGGTCGCACAATCTCGCCTCGTGTTCACGCTGGGTGGCGAGCAGAATCGTTCCCCCCGATCGTCGTGGCCAGTCCACCAGGAAATCCAGCAGCCAGGCCGCCTGCTCCGCATCCTGGAGGGTAGTCGGCTCGTCGCACAGCAAGATCTCGGGGTTGCCGGCCAGCGCCACCGCCACGGTCAGTCGCTGCTTCTCACCGGCGGAGAGCAGTCGCGGGTCGAGCTGGTCGAGACCGGTCAGACCGTACAACGCCAGCAGCTCCGCCACCACCACATCCGGCCGACCGAAGGTCAGTTCCTCAGTCACCGTGGCGGCCACGATCTGGGCATCGGGATCCTGGAAGACGAGTCCCACCGGCAGGGCCAGCGGCGATTCCTCCGCGGCGAGGTAGTGGAGCAGCGAGGTCTTGCCCGAGCCGTTGGCGCCGAGTAATCCCACCAGCTCGCCCCGGAACAGGGAGAGGTCGATGTGTGAAAGCAGGGTGATCGGACCGGAGGCGGTCTCCCTGATCAGGGACCAGTCGCGAAGCCGAAGCAGGGCTGGGGAGGAATCATTCACCCCGTAATTCCTGCAAGTTCTGGCGGGCTTGATTGGCCCAGCGGGAACTGCTGTCCAGCGTCAGGTAATTCTCCCAGGCCAGGATGGCCTCGTCCGCCCGTCCCGCTTCTTGCAGGGACCGCGCCCAGCCGAAGGCGCCGCGGCGATGCTGGGCATCGAGACCGAGCAGCTGGGCAAAAATATCCACAGCCTCAGCGAAACGCGCTTCCAGGAACAGCACGTGACCGTAAGAATAGAGAAAGTCGAGATCGTCAGGACGTAAGGCCACCAGGGAGGCCAGTCGTTGCTCGGCCGCTTCGTTCCGGCCGCGCTTCAGATCCACCAGCGCCTGGTTGTACTGGGCGCTGACCAGATCGGGGACCAGTTCCAGCGCCAGCCCGAACTCACGCTCGGCATCTTCCAGCCGCTCCTGCTCCAGAAACTCCACTCCGCGATTGTACGGTTTCATGGCCGCGGCGCGTCGCTGCGCCACTTGCCACTCTTCCTCCGTGAACCGCAACAACAGGATGGATCCGGACAGGAGCTGCTCCGGATCGCTGACACCATTATCGCTGGCGATGCGGTGAGATCGCGAGGGATCACCGAAGTAATTGTCGGCGATGAGCGCCAGGGTTTCACCGGGCGCCACCTCGTGCACGATGGTTCGCGGCTCTACCTGGATCCGCCCGGGGGCGGTGGTGACCACTTTCTTGCTGCAGGCGGTGAAGGTCAGGATCAAGAGCAGACCCACGCAACAGGCCGCGCCGGGAATCGCTCGGAAACTGGCTAACGACGACGTCATGGTTCTCCCTCCCGGGTCGCCGGGTCAACATCGGGTTCGTGCCGAGTCTGCCGGCTGTCCCCCGGGTTCGTCAACTCGGGGGATTCGGCCAGGGGCTGGCCCGCCGCCCCCACCTCGGCGAGGATGGCGCGCATGTCGGTGGTGAACTCGGCACTGAAGAGCCGTTTGCGCAACGCCGCCGCCCCCCGGTAGTTCCGGAAGCAGCGCGCGATGTGCTTGCGAGTGACCAGGAGCCCCGAGCGCTCGCCCCGTGACGCCGCTTCGGTGCGGATGTATTCACTCATGACCTCACACATCTCCGCCCAGGACGGCGCCGGCGCCGGCGCACCCTGTTCCACAGCGGCCATCACCTGGAACAGCCAGGGATTGCCGATGGCGCCCCGTCCCACCATCACGGCGTAGCACGCGGTCTGAGACTTCAGGGCCCGGTAGGTCGCGGCGTCCACCACGTCCCCGTTGCCGATCACCGGGATGTCGAGGGTTTCCACCAGGCTGGCGATGTGGGTCCAGTCGGCCTCGCCGCGGAACTTCTGGTGGCGGGTCCGACTATGCAAGGTCACCCAGACGCAACCGAGTTCCTGCAGCAGCAGCCCGACCTCCTGGTAATTCACGCTCTGGTCGTCCCAGCCGCTGCGGATCTTGGCGGTCACCGGCACCGGGCTTTCCGCCACCACCGCCTGCACGATATCGGCCAGCAACGGCACGTCGGCCAGCAACGCACTACCGCCGCATTTCTTGACCACTTTCTTGGCGGGGCAACCGAAATTGAGGTCGAGGACATCCAGCCGGCGCCCCACCATACTCCGCGCCGCCGCCGCCATCTGCTCCGGCGCGGATCCGAAGATCTGGATCCCCACCAACCCGGCCTCGCCCTCGGTATCGATGAGACGCCAGGTGGCCTCGTTCTCGTGGCACAACCCGGCGGCCGAAGCGAACTCGCAGAATCCCATGTCCATGCCGAACGGTCGGCAGCAATCGCGGAACGCCCGGTCCGTGACCCCCGACATGGGGCTGAGCAAGATGCGGAGATCCGCCAGCCAGGGTAATCGCGGATCCAGTCGTACCTGCTTGCGTGGCAACACTGTCCGACACCTCACTAGGGGGTTATCACGTCCGGTTGACGTTCCGGATTCGACGCCACACCGCGGTCAGGTCCGGATCGGTTGCGAGCCGTTCCGATCCACTCGCGAGTTGCCGATCCAGGGCGGGACGTTCCTGACACCGGAATCGGCCGAGCCAGAACGGCGACCGGGACGTCACCCGGGCGATGGCTGTGCCGAGATCGTCGGTGGGATCGGCAACGGGCAGCGGGGCGCAACGGGCCGAGATCGCCTCGAGTTCCGACGGCGACCTCAGGAAGCGACACGGCGCCAGAACCTGCACCACCGCGGTACCGACATGCTGGATCGCCGTGGTGAACAGTCGCCTCAGTTCCTCTGGCTGCCCGCTGTACCCGCGAGCCACGAAACTCACATCGGCGCCGCAGCCGAGCGACAAATCGGCGCCGAGGTCGCGGAGCGGGTTCACTGGCGCCGCAACGGCGGGCGAGGATCCCGTGAATTCGGGTGGAGTTGCAGTGGCAAATACATCCGGTGGCGGATCCTCGAGATAAAGAGAAACCAGATCGACATTCTGCCGCGCCAGGTACGGTAAAAAACCAGACTCGGCGCTGAATCCGAAAGGACCACTGGTGACGGCGATCACGGTCAGATCGGGATTGGCCAGCTTCACTCCCAGCGCTGTGGGCAGCACCCGGCCGTGCACTCCCTGGATACCGTATACGGACAGGTTGTGGGGAAACTGTCCGGCGCACCCGCTTCCGGTGACGATCACCGTATCATGCGGCGCTCGACCGCAGGCGGTCAAGGCATCGCTCAGGGCAGTCTGCACCGTCCGGTCCTGACAGCTGGCGCACCAGAGGGTTTCATGGTCCGGAGCCCGGCGGGCGTCCGGAGTTCCGCCGGGAATCATAACTCCTCCTTGATGGCGCGATACAAATCGCCGGGGGTGAAAGGACAGCCATCCTGTCGGGACAGCTCCACTGCGGTGACGCCGAATCGATTGCGCAGAATCCGCGCATACTGGCCGGTGTGATTCTGTTCGGGGCAGATGATCTTGCGTAACGGGCCGAGGAATCGCCGGGTCCGCCATTCATTGAGGGGCGAGAACAGCCGCGGATGCAGATGCGCCACGGCCACACCGTCCCGCAGTTCGAGCCGCTGCAGCGCCTCGGTGATGGCGCCGTAACTGCTCCCCCAGCCGATGATCCCCACCTCTGTCCCTTCCCGCTCCACTTCCAGCACCGGCTCCTGGGTGATCCGTTTCCCGAGGACTGCGAGTTTATGGAAACGCCGACCGGTCATGGCCAGGTGATTCGCCGCTCCGCTGTCGGGCCGACCGAACGGATCGTGCTCGTACCCGGAGGCCACGTACGGCAGATCGTCCAGGCCCGGTATCGGCTGGGGCGAGACGCCGGTCTCGCTGACGGCGTAGCGGGCGAAGCCGTCGCGGGTTTGACCTGGTCCGGGGCGCAACCGCTGAATCGGTTCCAGCGTCTCGAAATCAGGACGATTCACGATCTGGCTGCTGCAAGCCAGCGCCTGGTCGGTCAACAGCAGAACCGGCAGCTGGTAGGTTTCCGCGATGCGGAACGCGCGGACGGTCTGCCAGAAACAGTCCGCCACCGTGGCGGGAGCGATGACACAACGGGGCGCCTCCCCGTTGGTGCCGTACCGGGCGAAATCCAGATCCGCCTGGGCGGTGCGGGTGGGCAAACCGGTGGCCGGTCCCGCCCGCATGACGTCCACGATCACCAGTGGTGTCTCCGCCATGGCGGCGAAGCTCACTGACTCCCCCATCCGTAGCAGTCCGGGACCGGAGCTGGCGGTGAAACAGCGTCTGCCGGCGAAGGACGCCCCCACCAGACTGGCGGCGGCGCTCTGCTCGTCCTCCATCCAGAGGAAGGCGCCACCGTTGCGGGACAGCTCCCCGCTCAAATGGTCGAGGATCGAGGTGGCGGGCGCCAGCGGATGTCCGGCCACGAAATCCACTCCGGCGGCCAGAGCACCCAGGGCCACCGCTTGATTGCCGTCCAGCAACATCGGGTCGTGCTCGGCGGCGAAGGCGGGATCCCAGTCGCACGGCACGCTGGAGGCGGCCAGGAACTGCTCGGCATGGTGATAGCCGGCCGTGATGGCGGTTCGGATCCGGGAAGTATCCGTTGTTTCATCCGCCAGCTGATCGCCAACCGCCGCCTCGCAGCCGGCTTCGGCCGGAATCCCGAGCAGATTCAGCAAGGCGCCGGCGGCCACCAGATAGCGCAACTGATCGTCGCCGGTGGATTCCCGGGTCAGTTCCGTCAGCGGGAGTTCACAACAACCGAGACCCGGTTGCGATTCTTCCGGCCGGCGCTGGGGATCGCAAAGTAGCGTTCCGCCCGGGATCAGATCCGTCTTGTGCGCGGTAAAATCCCCGCCACTGAAAAAGAGCAGCAAGTGGATCTGGCGCCGGACGGCCTGTACCGGACTGTCACTCAGCCGCACCTGGCACTGGACCGTCCCGCACCGCAGTTCGTTATCAGCGGTGTGGTAGGTGTGGACGAAGGACCCGCCCCGAGCGGCGGCACGCGCCAGCAAAGCACCACAGGCCAGGACCGAGTCGCCATCCTCTCCCACGAGGCGAAGCACACGATCGTAGGCAGCCAAGATCACCTCCCACCCGGTCGAGGATTTCTGCGAACCAGCGACCAGGCTGCGGTCGCCGCGCGGTTCAGGACGAATCCGGTGTGAGTCCAGAGTGAGTCCGAACAGACTTTCCCTGGTCTCCAAAGTGGTTTATAGATAGCAATACCGATTCCTGGGTGCAATGCAAAGGTTCCCGGGCCGTACTGGACGATTTCCCGTCATGAGGCCGTGATGCTCCAGCGTACCATCCACTTCGTCAACTCCATCAGAACGTTCGGCGGTGCCGAGGTCTGGATGCTGGACTGTGCCCACGGTCTGCGGGAGCGCGGATACCGGGCCGCGTTCGTGGCCCAGCCTCATAGCGAACTGCTGCGTCGGGCCAGACGGGATGAATTTCCCATCGCCGCCATCCCCATCCGCTTCGACAGTGCTCCGTGGACGCTGGCGCGTCTCTACGGCTGGTTCCGTCGGGACCGTACGGCAGCCGTGATCTGCAACCTCACCAAGGACCTGAAGGCGGCTGGTGTCGCGGCGCGACTGGCGGGCATCAAGACGGTGTTCGCACTCCGGGAAAGCGACTTCCCACTGAAGGACAAGCTGTATTACCGCTGGTATTTCAATCGGATCGCCAGCCTGGTCATCGTCAACTCCTACGCCACCCGAGCCACCACTCTGGCCAGCGCGCCGTGGCTGAATCCGGAGCGGGTGCGGCTCCTGTACAAGGGCATCGACACCGACCGTTTCCGGCCGGCCGAGCAGCCGACCACCGAACCAACCGTCGGTTTTCTCGGCCAACTCATCGGCCGCAAAGGGTTGCGTGAACTCAGGGGGGCCTGGGAATCCCTGGAGCGCGAATCATGGCCGCAGCCACCACGTCTGCTGCTGGCCGGTGACGGTCCGTTGCGTCAGGAATTGACCCGGTGGCAAGCCAGCTTGCTTTTTCCCGACCGGGTCGAATTGCTCGGCTACATGGAGCCCGCCGAACAGTTCCTGCAACGGCTCTCCGTGCTGGTGATGCCGTCGCACGAGGAAGGGTTCGGGCTGGCGGCCGCCGAGGCGTCGGCGTGCGGCTTGCCGGTGGTGGCCACCCGGACCAGCTCCCTGCCGGAAATCGTCCGCCACGGCGAGACGGGACTGCTGGTGCCGCCGCGTGATCCCGGGGCGCTGGCACAAGCCATCAGGCAACTGCTGCACGATCCCGCCCTTGCCTCCCGCCTGGGCCGAGCCGGTCGGCGACTGGTGGGCCAGCAGTTCAGCCGCCCGGTCATGCTGGACGGTCTGGAGTCCTTGCTGACTGCCGACTCGGGGCAAAACGAGATGTTGCGGCCCACAGGGAACGGACCGCCATGACAACCCACCGACATCCCGGTCAATCGCGATACTCCGTCGCTGTCGCCTGGTGTCTCGGTTTCACCCTGCTGTTCATTCTCTACGAGACCATGTTGCCGTTCCGGTTCAACTGGTCAGCGGCGCAGCTGGCGGCAGGCTGGGAACGCGCCACCCTGCTGCCGTTTCGGGGCCCGGACGGTCTCGTCTCCGCCCGTTCCGACATCGTGGGCAACATCGCCCTGTTCGTGCCGTTCGGATTATTACTGACCCTCTCCTCGTGGCTGACCCGCGCGGGGAAACACCGACTCCCGTGGCTGGTGCTGGGTGGATTGGGTCTTTCCCTGGCCATCAAGTCGACGCAACTGTTCGCGCCGATGCGGTTCGCCCAGACCACCGACCTGATCACCAACACGGTGGGTAGTGGTCTGGGAGTGCTGGTGGCCCTGCGGCCAGGACGAGCGCTGTTCGATGCCGCCTGTGATTCTTTCCTGGCGCACCTGCGCCACGACCCGACGCCGTTGATCGTACTCGGCCTGACCACGGCAGCTCTTCTGGGCGCCCTGTTGCCGTTGGATCTCAGTCTGAGCAAAACCTGGATCCGCCACAGCCTGCGGACGCTGAATCTGGATCTGCTGACCCCGTTCCCGCCAGCCAGCGGTCTCGCCCCGTGGCTGGCGCTGATCAAGGCCGCCTGGCTCTACCTGTTCTGGGGTGCCGCCACGGCACAGCTCCTGCGCGGTCGCGCCTACCCGCTGTTGTGGGTTTTAGGCTGGGGAGGGTTACTGGTTCTGGTGAGCGAGGCCTCGAAGCTGTTCGTGGTTTCCCAGGATCTGACACTCATCGAGCCGGTTGTCTCGTGGTGTACCTGTGGTCTCGGGGCGGCGCTGCTGCTCTGGGGACACCAGCTCGGCCTGACTGGACGCGCGCTGGGACGCTGCTTCGCCGTCGGGTACCTCGTCTATCTGATTGCCGACACGGTGAGTCCCCTGGCGCCCCAGGTGCTCCAATCCCTGCTGCACGGCATACCGCCCGTCCTGGGCCCATGGCGATTCCAGCCGATCCCGTTCCTCGCCGCCCCCCAGCTCCAGACGGTGACGGCGCTGGGTGAATGGTCGGCGCGACTGGTCCGCTTCCTGCCGCTGGGGGCCGCCATCCACCTCGTGGTGGCGCGTCCCGCCAGGCGCTGGTGTGCAGTGATCACGGCCGCGGGTGCGGTCCTGTTGCTGCAACTGCTGGTGGGAGCGATCAGCCCATGGCCGGGCGACATGACAGAGGTTATTCTGGCCTGGGCCGGCCTGGCCGGTGGCTGGTATATTGGCGGCCAGCTGGCTCGCCAGCGGCAAATCGCCCCCACGAACCAGACTGAACCGGGAGTCGAGAAAACATGAGCCAGATCAAAATCGCCGCCATTCAGACCTCGCCTCGTTTCGGAGATATCGACGGCAACATCAAGCGGGGAATCGACTTACTGCCAGACGACTGCGATCTGGCAGTACTGCCGGAACTGTGCACCACCGGCTATCAGTTCCGCTCACGGGACGAGCTACGCCAGCTGTCCGAGGAGATCCCTGACGGCCCAACTTGTCAGCGGTTACTGGAGGTCTCCGCCCAGCGCGACCTCCATCTGGTGGCCGGGCTGGCCGAGAGGAGCGGCGACTCGTTGTTTAATAGCTGTGTGCTCACGCGGCCGGACGGGAGCTGGGCGCTGTATCGCAAGATCCATCTGTTCTGGAACGAGAAAGATATCTTCGACCCCGGCGACCTCGGGTTTACGGTCCACGAGGCTTGTGGTACCAAAATCGGAATGATGATCTGCTTCGACTGGATCTTCCCCGAGTCGGCGCGCACCCTGGCGCTGGCCGGGGCCACCGTGCTGATCCATCCGTCCAACCTGGTGCTGCCCCACTGCCCCCACTCCATGCTGGTGCGCTGCATAGAAAATCGGGTGTTCGCGGTCACGGCCAACCGCATCGGCAGCGAAAACCGCACTGGCGACGAATTGACATTCATCGGCCGGAGCCAAGTGGTGAATCCCAGCGGCGAACGACTGGCGAGCCTGGACGATCCGGAAGAGGGAGCCGCGCTGGCCACCATCGATCCCGAATTGGCGCATCAACCAATCACGCCGAGGAACGATGTGCTGAAGGATCGACGAACGGAGTTCTACCGCCTTTGATCCACAGCGACAGCGGCTGGCAGCCGATACGGCAGGTTGGTGGAAGTCAGTGCAGTGAGGGAGGTGTCTCGTCGGATCCGGTTTCCGGCACCGATTCGGGGTATGTGCCGGCCGCCACCTGGTGACCGTACGGGTCCAGGGCAGGGTCCAGCAGCAGGCAGAGTTCCCAGAGTCGATACAGGTCCTCGAACCCGAACCGCTCGGCGGACAGTACCACTTCGTCTTCCAGGACGGCGGCCAGGTAGTCGGTCTGCTGGTCGCGCCGCTTCAGCCGGGAGACCACCGGCAGATCACGTTCGCGTTGCGGGTCAGTGACGCGAGGCCCGGTGAGATAATCGAGGTAGAGATCCCAGTCCCCGCGGAAGAACCGCAAGCAGATGAAGCTGACCTCCTCCTCCAGATCGGTCAGCGGAGGCCAGGAAGTCTCGCCACGTCCGGACGGCTTTTGCTGACGAGGTGGGGTTTTCTTGTTCTTGCTCATGTCTCTCCGTTGCCGGTTCCGGCAACCTAATCCTTGAGAATCATCTGCCGCGGGATCACTACCGTACCGGATTCGGTGACGGTGAAAAGCGCCCGGTCCCGCTCGAGATCCCGACCGATGATCATGCCTTCCGGTATCTTCACGTGCTTGTCCACGATGACGTTGTGCAGCTCCGCATACCGGCCGACGTTGACTTCCTCCATGAGGATGGAATCGGTGACCCGGGAGTAGGAGTTGACCCGGACATTGGTCCCCAGGATCGAGCGCTCGACCCGAGCTCCCGAGACGATGGTGCCGCCGCCGATGATGCTGTTGGTCACTATGCCGGGCAAGCTGCCGTCCTCGGTGAAACCGTGCACGCTCTTGGCCGGGGGGACCGGCGGCTCCCAGGCCCGGATCGGCCACTCTCGATCATAGAGATCGAACCGGGGCTTCCGCGAGACGAGATCCATGGATGCATCGTAATAGCTGTCCAGGGTCCCGATGTCGCGCCAGTAATCCGGCTGGCCGCTGGGATTCCGGAACGGGAAGGCGTACACCTGCTTCATCGCCACCATCTTGGGAATGATATCCTTGCCGAAATCGTTACTGGAATCCGGATTCCGGGCGTCGCGACAGACCACCCGCACGAGATCTTCCGTATCGAAGATGTAGACCCCCATGTTCACGAGACAGTGCTCGGGATCGTCGTGGATGGTGCGCGGATTGGTTGGCTTCTCCTCGAAACCGATGACCCGCCACTTCTCGTCCACTTCCAGAATCCCGAAGTGATGCGCCCCTTCCTTCGGCACCACGGCGGCCGAGAGGGACAACGGCGCCCGGTGGCTCAGGTGGAAGGTGAGCAACGCCCCGTAATCCATCTTGTAGATGTGATCACCCGACAGGATGAGCACCTGTTCCGGTTTGTTCCGCTCCAGCAGGTAGACGTTGTGGTACACCGCGTCGGCGGTCCCTTCGTACCACTTCTGCCCGATCCGGTGCTGGGGAGGAATCCGGTAGAGAAACTCACCCGTCTCGTAATTGAAGATGTTCCAGCCCCGCTGCAGATGCTTGTCGAGGGAGTACGACTTGTACTGGGTGAAGACGTAGATCCGCCGCAAGCCGGAATTGATGCAGTTGGACAGGGTGAAATCGATGATCCGGTAAGTTCCACCGAACGGGACGGCCGGTTTGGAGCGATCCCTGGTGAGGGGATACAGGCGCTCGCCCTGACCGCCGGCAAGAATAATGGTCAGCGTTCGTCGAAATGGCTGCAGAGTACTCAAGCGTCAGCGCTCCCCTTACGGCACTGCCCAGCTGTCCCTGGCGAGAGAGTCAATTCTGCACCATGTCGCCCTGCAGCAATTCCCTTACCTTCTCCACCAGTTCCGTGACATCGGACGACTTGGTGAGATATGCATCGGCTGCCCAGGTCATGAAGTTCTCCCGGTAACTGGAATACGCCGTGTTGAGAATCACCGGAATTGAACTGTCACGATCCAGAATACGCTGCAGCGCTTCGACACCATCCATGCCGGCCATCCGGATGTCCAGGACAACCAGATCGGGCTTCATGGTCTCCACGTACTCCAGCCCCTGCTCCGCGTTCGCGGCAGTCATCGTCTCGAACCCTGCTCCCCGAAGTTCCGTCTCGTAAAGCAAGCGCAAATGGGGTTCGTCGTCCACGATCAGGACCTTATGCATATTGTACCTCCTTGTCCACACTCTCGAGGGTTAACTCGCGAGGGTGCCATAAACTCCAACAGAGCAGAAGCATGCAGAGTCGGCTACCCAAATTTTGCCCCGAATCGTGTCTGAAATTTCCTCACTCCGTAGAATCTGTCAGCGGCCGGTCGTTCCCGCCCGGCGGCTTCGGTAACGGCACGAAGAATTGGAAAGCGGCGCCACCTTGCGCGCGCTGTCTCGCTGTGAGCTTGCCGCCGTGGGCCTTGATGATCTGAGCGCTGATGGTGAGCCCCAATCCGGATCCGGAGGTCTTGGTGGTGAAAAACGGCACGAAGAGCTGGGGCAAGACATCGTCCGGGATACCGGGACCGTCGTCCAGCAGCTCAACCAGAATACCGGCCTCTTGGGCCCGGGTCCGCACCGTGAGTTGACCGCCGTTCTCCATGGTCTGCATTCCGTTGAGCACCAGGTTCTGCAGGACCTGCTGGATCTCGCCGGGATTGATGTGCACCTCCACCCGGGGCGCCTGCAGATCGAGGGCCAGGGTGATGTTCTGTTCCGCCAGCTTATCCTCGTAGCGGCGAACCACTTCGTTGACCAGCTCGTCCAGGACCACCGGTTTGCGGAGCAGCTTCTGCGGACGGATGAAATCGAGCAAATCGTGGATGATCCGCTCCAGCCGATCCACCTCCTCGGTGATGATGGCGGCATACTGCTTGTTCGGATCGTCGTCCGCCAGCGAGCGGTGCAAGGTCCGAGCGAAACCGCCGATGGCCACCAGCGGGTTGCGCAGCTCGTGCGCCACGATGGCGGACGTCTCGCCCATGACCGACAATCGCTCCATGCGCAGGAGCAATTCCTGGTCCTCCTTCTGGCGGCGCGCCGCCTTGCGCAAGTCCTCGAGCCGCCGTTCCAGCTCGTGATACAGCCGGCTGTTTTCGATGGCGTTGGCCGACTTGTTGGCGAACATCTGCAGGAATTCCAGGTCGAGGTCGGTGATCTCCTTGCCGGAGATGGAGTTGTCCGCCACGAGCACACCCAGCGGCCCCTGGCGGGTGGTGAGCGGCGCCACCGCGAACACGGCCGATCCGAGCAGGTGACGCAGGTCCTCCACGCCGGGAATGTCCACCCCTTCGGTGAAAACCCGAAAGGCCTGCCGTTCGTTCATTGCCCGTACCAGGATGTGTTCCGTGCGATCGAGCGAAACGCTGAGCCGCTTGATGAGCTCGTTGACCACCACATCCTTCTGCTGCAGCGAGCTGTCGTAATGGATCAACAGCTCGAACAGGTCGAACTGCTGAATGGCGAGATCACTCCAGATCCGCGCCGCCTCTTCCTGATTGGACGGACCGATGGCGGTTTCGCCTCGAAGCTCGCGTTTCTGTTCGTCTATCAGCAACAGGAAGGCGCGGTTGAACCGCAGGCCCTGCCCGGCCGTGACACAGATGAGGACCGCTTGCAGAATCTGCTCCAGGGTGAGCTGGGCGCCGTGCAACGCCTCGCTGAGCTGGTTGAGCAGGGACAGCTTGGCCAGACGGGCGGCCCGTTCCTGCTCCAGGTTTTCATTCTGACTCAGGTCGTGAATGACCACGATGCAGTGGGAATCGTTCCGGGCGTCTTCGAAGACATCGCAATGCACTTCCACCGGAATCTGTCGGCCATCGCGGTGGAGCAGTTCCAGTTCCAAAGGACGTCCGTTCCGATGTTTCCCCACCAACTTGAATCGCTCGAGATCCGGTGGCGGGAAGACAAATTGCGAGAGCGCCTGCCCCACCAGCTCGGCGTGGTGCCGACCCAGCAGCTGACCGGCCCCCAGACTGGCCACCAATATCCGGGTCTCCACGTCCACCACCAGGATCGGCTCGCTGCTCGCGAGCAGCGCGGGGCCGAGCAGGTGTTCCAGCAGTTGTTGCGGTCGATCCTCACTCATGGTTCTCCGCCTCGGGTGACAGCAGGGAAGTGTACAGGTCGAGGTACGCCGCCGCGGAACTGTCCCAGCTGAAATCGATCGCCATGCCGCGTTGTTGCGAGCGGCGCCAGCCCTCGTCATCGTCCCAGGCCACCCGGGCTCGGGTCAAGGCGGCCAGCAAGGCCTCCACCTTGTAATCGTCGAACAGGAATCCGTTGCCGTCCGGTTGGCGTTTGTCCACCACGGTGTCGGCCAGACCACCCGTTTTGCGAGCCAGGGGCAATGTCCCGTATCGCAAGGCATACATCTGGGTCAAGCCGCACGGCTCGAAATGTGACGGCATCAGATACAGGTCGCAACCGGCCAGGATCCGGTGGGCCAGCGCCTCGTCGAAAACATCACAGAAGGCAACCCGCCCCGGATACTGTTCGACGGCGGTGAGTAATCCCTGGCGATAGTTCTCCTGTCCGGTGCCCAGCACCACCAACGTGAAGCCGGCCGTGACCATGGGCTCCACCGCCGCCAGCACCAGATCCAGACCCTTCTGATCCACCAGCCGGGTCACCATGCCGACGAGGGGACCGTCGGCCGCTTCCAGTTCGAGTTCCTCCAGCAAGGCCTCCCGACACTGCCGTTTGCCGCCCAGATTCCGTGCCGTGTACTGGGCGGGCAGAAACGGATCACGGGCCGGATTCCAGGTGGACAGATCGGCGCCGTTGAGTATCCCGCTGAAAGCAGCACCGCGCTTCCGGAGCACCCCGTCCAGTTGACAACCCTGGGCCGAATCGGCCACCACCTCGCGTGCGTAGGTGGGACTCACCGTGTTGACCAGTCCGGCCGAAAGGATACCGGCCTTCAGCAGGTTGAGCTGACCGTGGAATTCGAGTGTCCCGGGATAGACACTCAAGGCAGGGGGCAACCCGATCAACTCCGCGGCGCTGGGCGGGTGGACGTCCTGATAGGCGAGATTGTGGATGGTGAGCAAAGTCCCGGCCACGCCCAGTTCGGGGACGTTGCGATACCAGTACCGGTGATAGACAGCCGCCAGTGCCGCCTCGGCATCGTGACAGTGGATGATATCGGGAGTCCAGTCCAGCAAGGTCGGCAACAGCAACGCGGCCTGGTTGTGAAAGACGGTGCGTTGCAGGCCGTCACGAACCGAAAGCCCCCCCGTGCCGCCGTAAACGCCGGGCAGCCCGTATAGGGCCTCGTTCTCCAGCAGGTACACCTTGACCGCCGTCCGCCCACTCCCCTTGACCTGAACCGATCCCATCTGCACCGCGGCCCCGAGGCGAACCTGGAACCTCGGCGCCTTCTTCAACGGCCTGATCCCATGGACCTCCCGGTCCAGATCGCTGTACAGCGGCATGACCACCCGTACGTCGTGGCCACAAGCGGCCAGGGAGTCGCTCAGGGACGCCGCCACGTCACCAAGTCCCCCGACCTTGGCCAGGGGCGCATACTCCGCAGTAACCATCAGAATCCGCATGACCGTCTCCAGGAAACCTCTCGCCAGGCCCGAATTACTCCTACCTCGCCAGGCCGCTGTCCAGCCATCACCCATCGACGCCCGTTGACCTTTGCTCGGTTCCGGTCCCGTGTCAAGAGGCCACCTCTCGCAGGAAGCTGGCGGCGGCTTCGGGTGCGGTCGGATTGATGTAGAAGTCCGCCCCGGTCTCGAAACCGGCTACCCGCGTGAGACGCGGATGGATTTCGAGGTGCCAGTGAAAATCGTCGGCCAGGGTCGGCCACTCCTCGCTGAACGTGCGGAATGCATGTGGGTTCGGTGCCGTATGCAGTACCAGATTGAAAGGTGGATCTTCCAGGACATGTTTGAGGCGTCCACAGACATCCTGCAAGGAACGCGCCAGTCCCTGCAGCAGTGAGCGGTCCGCCGACAAGACGTCGTGCTGGTGCTGGCGAGGCAGGATCATCAGCTCGAAGGGGAAACGGCTGGCATACGGCGCGATGGTGACGAACTGGTCGTCCACCCGGACCACCCGGTCCTGACGCTCCAGTTCCTCCCGCACCACATCGCAGAACAGGCAACGCTGCTTGATGGCATAGTGCTCCCGGGCCAGGGTGAACTCCCGCGCCACCGCCCCCGGGACGATGGGTGTGGCGATGACCTGACTGTGCGGGTGGGCCAGCGTGGCGCCGGCCGCAACCCCGTGATTCTTGAACACCAGGACGTACCGCAGGCGGCGGTCACGGAAGAGATCCCGTACCCGGTCTTGCCAGATCGTCAGCAGTTCGGCGAGGTGCTCCTCCGGCATGGTGGCCAGATCGAGATCATGCAGTGGCGACTCGATCACCACCTCGTGGGCGCCGACCCCGCGCATCCGGTCGAACAGTCCCACCCCCTGCGCATCGAGATCCCCCTCCACGGTCAGCGCCGGGTACCGGTTGGGCACGACCCGGATACGCCACCCGGAGCTGTTCGGATCGGCGGCCGGGGCACGCCCGGTGGCGACAACTTCCGCCGGGGTACGGTGTTCGTTGTCAGGACAGAATGGACAGAAGGTCGCCGTTTTCTCCGGTTCGGCAAAGCTGATCAGATCGTGAGGGCGCCGACTGCGATTGGTGGCGATGATGACCCAGCGGCCTTGTATCGGATCGTACCGGAGTTCGGACATGTGGTTCCTGTCCCGTTGCGTATTGTCGTTTCCGGATCGATCCGGGTCGGTCCGGATGGGTTCGCTTCAGACCAACCAGTCCTCGGCGTCGGTGGGGCCACTCGGCACTCGCAAGGCGAGAGTCCCGGCCGTGGGGATCACCAGTTCCGGATCCGCACCGTGGCTCACGGTCACGATGAACGTGCACTGCTGCCCGGCGGCGAGTTCCAGGTCAACCCACGGAATGGCGATCTCCACGATCCGGTCGTAGACCCCGCGGGCAGTCGTTGCCTGCTGACCGGGTGGAATCACCGGTTCCAGCTGCCCCGAGACACCGGGCGCCGGCGGGAACCGCAGCTGCACAGTGACGGCTGGACGATCACAGCGTCGCAGGGTAACGGTACACCCCGCCAGTTCCGACCACTGTCTTTCCGCCACGGGATCCAGCCGCAGCCAAAGTACTGCGACGTTTCCGCCATAATAGAGCCGTTGCACCCCCACGTCGACCCGGTGCATGGCCTGCCCGCCCGTCACTTCACAGACGCCGGCATCGAGCCACTCGTAATAATTGCTGACCCGACCGTCCAGCTCGACTTCCAGAGGGAAGCGGGGAGGCCATCCCCGTTCCCGAGGCGGACCGGACAGTAGGGAGATCTGCAGTCGCGGATCCGGATGTTCCCCCAGAAAGCGGTACACATTGCTCAGGTGGGTGCGAAACAGCGTATCGAATTCCCCCGCGAAATCGGTGTGGTGTTCATCCCCGTACCACCAGAACCAGTCGGAGCCCTCGGCGCTGGCCATGGCCGTCCAGGCTCGCGCCAGGTCCGTATCGCTCTCGGGACTCAAAACCACCGGATCGGGGGCGTCCAGCGGTTCATCACGTCCCGGCAACCGCACCGGCACCAACACGCCGGCCCGTTCCAGGTGCGGCTGCAGCCACTCCCGGGTCTGCTGCAGAAGATCCCAGCCCGCGTTGGTCTCACGGTCACCGATCCAGGTGGTGAAATCGTGACGAATCCACGAACCGGCCTTGAGCCGCGGGAGTGGCACGGCCAACGTCTCGTCCATTCGCAGGAGATACTCTCGAAAGGTCCCCCAGCGCAAACCGTCAGCAGCGGCCACGTCCCGGTACAAGGCTCGCAAGAACGGGATGCCGTGGTCGATGTAACTCTCCCAGGGGTTCTCGCCATCCAGGATCACCGGCACCACGAACTGCCCCGGCGGTAAGGATTCGCGGATCGTCTGCAAGCGCTTCACAAAATCCGCCACTGCCTCGGCCACCGGCCAGTTGCCGTAGACGAATCCGATACGATCCGACAGCTCTCGGTCGCGAAAAAACAGTGCCGGGGACCCGGCCTCAGGCAGGCGAAAGGCCTGGTACTGCTTTCCCGGCGGCAGGTCCCCGTCCCAGGACTCGATCAGCACCTCTTGATCGCTGGCCAGCCAGTTGATGTTCTCGACAGCGAAGACACGGATCGCCTCTTCGCTCAGCGACCCTTCGGCGGGCCACATGCCGGTGGGACGGATACCGATTAGCCGTTCCGTTTCGTCAAGCCCCTGACGAACCTGGCACCAGGCGTCGCCCGGATATCGAAAGTTCGTCGCCGGCAGCGCCAGGTCGGGACGCGCTTCCCGAGCGGATCGGCCGTCACACAGGAGCGGCAAGATGGGATGGGTGAACGGCGTGCAGGAAATCTCGATGCTCCCCTCCCGCGCCGCCGCCCGGTAAACAGGAATAATCCCGCCCAGGAATTCCTGTTGCAGATCCAGCAGCTGGTGCTTCTCGGCCTCGGTGAAGTCGTACCCCTTGGTGAGGAGGGCCCGCACCAGCGCGTGTTGTCGCAAGGTCTGCCCGGTCCAGGCGAGCAGGAAGCCAACCTGGAGATCGCGGAGTTCGCGATCCTGGAACCGCCCCCCATCCTGGGCGCTGAGTTCGCCCCCCAGGGCTTCACGTTGGTGCCACAACTCCCCCAATCGCGGCATCTCGGCGAAGCGGCGCCGGTGGTTGAAGGCGAAGAACCGCTGCAGGAGCAGCATTCGCTCGGCGCTCGAGAGGTCGGAAGGCGACGTCCGGGCCAGATCCATGAACAGGTCCGCGGTACGCCCGGACGCCTGCAGTTCGAGCTGGCGTATCAGAATCGGCGCCAGGTTGAACACGGCCCGAGCCTCCGGGACTTCCCGAACTGTCTGGAGGGTGTCGTAATAACTGGTCAAGGCGTGCAGACGAACCCACGGCAGCACGGAGTCGCCGGATTTCCCGTCGATGTAGTCCGGTTGATGCATGTGCCAGAGCACCACCACTGTCAGCTCGGGTTTGGCCATTCTTTTTTCCTGCCCTGCGGAATTGAACGGGAACCTTCTCCAGTGCCGCGCGTAGGATAACCTGCTGGTCAGAGAGAACGCAACCAAACCTCCTGGACAGCAACCAAAGGTGAGCGAGGGGACGAGGCTTGAGGGCTTCGTCCCTACGCTTTTTGGGGCCGGTCTCAGCCGAAGAGACACCGTCTGACCGATGTCCCTGGAATATTGCGGGATTGTGAATGGTCTTGTCTGTGTGATTGAATTTTTGGATAATACGTGCTAACCTACAGAACATAAGTAGCGGAATTATGCGCGTTTCCTGACTGGGAATCGTGCGATTCCGATGCTATTTCCCTGTTTGCCTGGGGTCTTTTTCCTTTTAACAATCGCTGGAGGTTCATCATGAAGAAAGCGATCGTGATCATGTCCGCTCTGATTCTTTTGGCTGGCACCGTCCAGGCCGGCCCCATCTACGACGTACAGACCGGTGGTTACACACAGGGCGACTGGGTCCTCATCGAAGGCGCTGTCGTCACCGCCTCGGCTTATCAGGGT
>JBDRBC010000034.1:0-4008 GCA_043823125.1 bacterium
CAGAATCGGGAAGCGGCACACAACGCCCTCTGGCCCGACGATTACCGGGAATTCGACGATCCGCAATCGGATCTGGCGGACTACTTCAGCAACGATCTCGGCAGAGCGTGGAGCGCCTGGATCGACGACGGACAGGTCGAGAAAAGACAACGAGCCTGGAACAACATGCAACGGGTCCTCACCCACCACGGCGCCTTGTCCCAGGCGCTGGCTCAACCGAGAATCTCCCTGCAGGTACAGGACAAGGTCAACTGGGAGGCCGAGACCGAAATCGCGCAGGCGAGCGAGAATCTGTTCGACTACTTCTTGCCCGGCATGGCGGTCTTTTTCCTCATGTTCGGCGTGGCGGCCGGCATCCGGGACCTGCACCGGGAAATGGTCCAGCGCACGTTCCAGCGCCAGCTGCTGACCCCGGCTCTCAGCCAGGAGATCCTCCGGGGCAAATGGGGGAGCGCCGCCATCTTCGGCGCCTTGCAACTGTTCTTCCTGTTCGGAACCGGCGCCATCATTTTCGGGGTGAACCTGGGGCCCGATCCGTTCGCCTTGCCGGCCATCACGCTCCTGTGCTGCCTGGCCGGTAGCAGTGTCTTCCTGTTCCTGGCGGTCATCTGCCCCAGTGAAAAAGTCATGGACACCGTGTCGACCATTTTCATCCTCGCCTCCGCCATGATCGGCGGTAATTTCCTGCCCGTGGAGCAGATGCCGCTGTTCTTGCAACGTCTGGGCAGCGTGACCTTCAACTACTGGGCGAATTCCGCCTTCAACCAGGTCATCGCTCACGATGCCGGCTTGAGCGCGGTGACCACCCCGCTCCTGATCCTGCTGGGCTTCGCCACCCTGTTTCTGATGGCCAGCCTCATCAGCTATCGGATCCGGAGTCGCCGGGGAGGTCTGGCATGAACGGCCGCATCGTGATGTTCCTGATTCGACTGCGCTTGCTCCGCATCCTCAAGGACCGCACCAATCTCATCTGGCTGTTTGCGGTGCCGCTCATGTTCTCGGGTTTGATGGGCAGCCTCATGGGCGACTGGAGCGGCTCCAGCGAACCGCCGAGTTTCCGGGTCTACGATCCCGACAGTTGCCAGGTCATCAGCCAGCTACTCGAATCACTTCCGGAAACCGACCGGTTCCGGATCGTCCGCTCCGACACGACCATCGCCGAAGCCGATGCCCGGCGCCGGCTGGAGAACGGCCGGGAGACGGCCATCCTGGTGGTACCGGCGACATTGACCGACAGCCTGACCGGCGGCGGCACTGCCCAGCTCGCCCTCTACTACGATTCAGACCGGCTCAGCTCCCAGACGGTCCGCACCGAGCTGGAACGAGCCGTGTTGTCCGTGAACAGTCGCGCCGCCGCCATCTCACTGGTCGATCCGACGAGCGATCTGCCCGAGAGCCGCCGCGCCAGCAGTTTCGACGAGACCAGCTTCAACGCGGAACTCGCAACACCGCGGGTGACCCTCGCGGTCCAGGTGCTCGGTCGTCGACCCGACCGGGAGTTCCCGTTGACCCAGTCGTACCAGCATCTGGGACCGGCCTACACCTTGATGTTCGTGTTCATGTTCCTGCTCCTGTCGGCCAAGGACCTGGTCCAGGAGCGGGTATCGGGTACTCTGGCCCGTCTGCGTCAGAGTAAGGCCACGGCCAGCGAATTGGCCTTCGGGTACCTGCTGTCCGGATTGCTGATCGGGCTGGTCCAGGCGACGATACTGCTCGTCACCAACAGTCTGCTCTGGGGTATCGATTACGGCGATGCGCCCGGGTGTCTGATCCTGGTGGTCGTGCTCTTTGCCAGCGTCAGCGCCGCGGCCTCGCTGCTGATGGGCACGCTGTGCAAGACCCCCGCCCAGGCCGACGGCCTCGGCACCGCCATCTCCCTGATGCTGGCGGCGCTGGGTGGCCTGTGGTGGCCGCTGGAAGTGGTCACCGATTTCATGCAGAAACTCGGCACCATCCTGCCTACCGGCCAGGCCATCACCATTTTCCACAACATGATCGGACGGGGTTACGGGGTGGCGGAGAACCTCACCCTGCTCGGCGCACTGGCACTGTATCTGGTGGTGATTCTCGCCCTGTCCATCTGGCGTTTTCGGCGGATGGTGATCGCCTGACCCGCACCCGCCCTCAGTCCGTGGCGGCGAATACCGCCGGCATGATGGCCGGAATCTCTGTGCCGTGGTCTGAATCCTGCATTCTCACACACGTCCAAAATACACGACTCTGCTTTTGTCGTTTGGCGATACGGGATCCGGGTTAATTTGATCTGTCGCCAGACTGATTGCGTTCACGGCTGCAAAGCCGACGTGAAGCGTGGGTAAAAGTTTCCCCGGTGAGGAGGTCCACTGTGAGAAAGCACGTCTGGATACTGCTCGCGGCCGTCCTGGTCGCCACCACAGCAGTTGCTCAGACAACTGATGAGGACGGCTATGCCGAGGATCTGACCGATTTGAGTATCGAAGAGCTACTCAATATCCCGGTCACATCTGCCGCCAAAAAAACCGAGAGGCTGGCCCATACCTCCTCCGCCATCTATGTCATCACTGCGGAGGACATCCGGCGCCTCGGCATCACGACACTTTCGGAAGCGCTACGATTAGTTCCCGGCCTGCAGGTGGCGCAGATCAATAACAGCCAGTTCGCCATCAGTTCACGCGGATTCAACAGTCGATTCTCCACCAAGCTGCTCGTGCTGGTGGACGGACACCATGTCTACACCCCGCTGTTTTCGGGGGTCTTCTGGGAGACCATGGATATCTGCCTGGAAGATGTCGAACACATCGAGGTCATCCGCGGACCAGGTGCTACCCTCTGGGGAGCCAACGCTGTCAACGGCGTCATCAACGTAATCACCAAGTCGGCGGCATCCACTCAGGGTGGACTGGCCACCGTGGGCTACGGTGGCGAGAATCAAGGCTTTGGTGTCTTGCGACAGGGGGGCCGTCTGGGCGAGGACGCCTGGTATCGCGCCTTCGTGAAGTACTCCGACAGTGACGATTCCCTCCTCGAGAATGGCGGGATCGCCAATGACGCCTGCCAAACCTATCATGGCGGTTTTCGATCTGACTTCGACCTCTCCCCACGGGATGAACTCACCGTGCTCGGGGCGTTCAGCGAACGAGTCCTCTTCCAGGCAAACCAGGTATTCATCGACCTCGAACCACCCTATACGAGCACCCAGACCGGCGAACACAATAATCAGACCGCTCATGTCCTGTCGTGCTGGAGACACGAAAAATCACCTGACTCTGAGCTGGAGCTGCAGCTGTACTTCGACTACCAGGATGTTGACTTCGTGGTCGTCAATGGAGACGAGAAGAACCTCAACCTCGATTTTCATCATCGATTTGCCCTGGGACAGCGGCACGACATCGTGTGGGGTTGTGGTTATCGTCACTACATCTATCGCACATTCGGCAACTTCGCCTTCAACTTCGACCCTCAGCACGGCGAGACCAATCTCTACAGCACCTTCGTCCAGGACCAGATCCAACTGATCGCCGAACGTCTACAGCTCACCCTTGGCTCCAAGATCGAACACAACGACTTCACCGGCATCGAGGTCCAGCCCGCCACCAGGCTGCTCTGGACGCCGCATACCAACCACACGGTCTGGCTGGCGATGGCCCGGGCAGTCCGGACGCCATCCATCGCCGAGCGTAATCTCCACGCGATCATGCAGATGATACCGCCAGATTCACTGTACCCCGGTTCTCCTCTGGCTTTAATTGAGTCCCGCGGGAGATCAACTTACGATTCCGAGGACCTGCTGGCCTGTGAACTGGGCTACCGGATTGAACCCTCGGATAACCTCTTCCTGGATCTGGCCATCCATTTCGGCGTCTACGACAACCTGCGAGCCACCGAACCACTGCCGACCGAGACCGTCCTGACCGATCCTCTACACCTCGTCATGCCCATAACCCTCAACAACTGGGGCAGGGGTGAAATCTATGGCGGTGAACTGGTGTTGGATTACCAGGCCAGCCAAGTCTGGCATCTGCGAGGTTC
>JBDRBC010000035.1:0-2636 GCA_043823125.1 bacterium
GGAACGGGGCGAACAGCAGGTGCGCCAGGCTGTCCAGGGCGGCCGGCATACTGTGCCAGCTCCAAGGCAAGGCCCCGAACAGGCCGTCACTGTGGAGCTTCACCAGTCCCGAAACTTGCACCGGACTGCCGAACCGAACGAAACACCAACCGAACCACGGGGCCATGACCGCAACCGCTGTCCCGGCGCAGATCGTGAGCCAGCGTGAACGCCACCACACCACCAGCCGGTAGATGAACCAGCCGCTGCAGAGGTCGCACACCATCGTTAGGCTCAGGGCGAGACGCACCCGGGGTCCACAGATCGTCACCGCCGAACCGGAAAAGCGGCACCAGCAGGAACTGCCACAGCGGGTGGAAACCGTTGCTGGACGCCAAACCGTCGAAGGTGGGTCCAAGTCCCTCGGCCAAGTTACGGGCAATGGTGAAGTAGTAATACGCGTCGTCCGCGATGAGGCTGGTCTCGGGCAGGCCGCGCCAGATAAGCAAGAGTTTCGTGGCGGTGGCCGCGAAAGCCACCGCCAGAAAGGTCGATCCGGCCCCGGAGGGTCTGATTCGCATAACGTTATCTCAGCCGTGCTGGGCCTTGATATTGTTCAGGGCCGATCCCGCCTTGAACCACTTGATCTGCTCGATGGTCAGGGTGTGATTCAGCGACACCTCATCCGTGCCGCCATCGGCGTGGTGCAGGACCATGGTCACCCGGCTGTCCGGCGCCAGGCCGCCCAGGCCGGTCAGGCTGATGCGGTCGTCCTGCTGCACCTTCTCGTAATCCGCCGGAGCGGCGAAGGTCAACGGCAAGATCCCCTGCTTCTTGAGATTCGTCTCGTGGATCCGGGCGAAGCTGCGGACGATGACCGCCGCCGCGCCGAGGTGACGCGGGGACATGGCGGCGTGCTCGCGACTGCTGCCCTCGCCATAATTCTCGTCACCGATCACGACCCAGCGCTGCCCGGCAGCCTTGAGCTGCCGCGCCGCGTCGGGAATGGAGAGGCCGTCCTCGCCGCTGAGCTGGTTGCGGGTCTTGCCCACCTCGCCGGTGAAGGCGTTGACCCCGCCGATGAGCATGTTATTGCTGATGTTGTCCAGATGCCCCCGAAAGCGCAGCCACGGCCCGGCCATGCTGATGTGGTCGGTGGTGCACTTGCCCTGCACCTTGAGCAGCAGCGGCAGCTCCCGGTAGTCCTTGCCGTCCCAGGCAATGAACGGCTCCAGCAAGGCCAGCCGCTCGCTGCCGGGATCCACCTCTACCTTGATCCCGGTGCGGTCGGCCGGAGGGGCCTGGTAACCGCCGGTGGAAGTCACGAAACCGTTGGGCGGCAGCTCGTCCGCCTCGGCCGGCGGGTCGAGCTTGACCGCCGCGCCGCTCTTACTGGTCAGGGTGTCCGCCAGTGGATCGAAATCGAGCCGTCCGGCCAGGCCGTAAGCCAGCACGATCTCCGGGCTGCCGATGAAGCAGTGGGTCTCCGGATTGCCGTCGTTGCGTTTCTTGAAATTGCGGTTGAACGACGTGATGATGCTGTTGCGCTGGCCCTCTTGCATATCATCCCGCTTCCATTGGCCAATGCATGGCCCGCAGGCGTTGGTCAGCACCCTGGCGCCGACCTGCTCCAGGATCCCCAGCTGCCCATCACGCTTGATGGTCTCGTAGATCATGTCCGAACCGGGTGAAACCCAGAGCGGCACCTGCATCTCGAGCCCCTTGTCCAGCGCCTGCTGCGCCACATCGGCGGCGCGGCAGATGTCCTCGTAAGACGAATTGGTGCAGCTCCCTATGAGGGCCGCGGAGAGTTCCACCGGGTAGCCCTCCCGCTCGCAGTCGGCGCCCATCTGGCTCACCGGGCGGGCGATGTCGGGCGAGTGCGGTCCCACCAGGTGCGGCTCCAGACTGGACAGGTCGATCTCCACGATCTCGTCGTAGAATTTCTCGGGCTCGGCCGCCACCTCGTCATCGGCGCGCAGCAGGTCGACGTTGGCGTCGGCCAGCTTGGCGAGCCCCTGACGACCGGTGACCTGCAGGTACTTCGCCATGCGGTGATCGTAAGGGAAAACGCTCGTGGTGGCCCCCAGCTCGGCCCCCATGTTGGTGGTGGTGGCCTTGCCGGTGCAACTCAGCGCCTCGCAACCCGGTCCGAAGTACTCGATGATCTTGTTGGTGCCGCCCTTGACGGTGAGGATGCCGAGCAGCTTCAGGATCACGTCCTTGGGCGCCGTCCAGCCGCTCGGAGCGCCGGTCAATTTGACCCCCACCAGCTGGGGGTGCTTCACCTCCCACGGCATGCCCACCATGACATCCACCGCGTCGGCGCCACCCACACCACAGGCGATCATGCCGAGTCCGCCGCCGTTGGGCGTGTGGCTGTCGGTGCCGATGATCAGGCCGCCCGGGAAGGCGTAGTTCTCCAGCACGATCTGGTGGATGATACCCGAGCCCGGCTTCCAGAAGCCCAGGTTGTAGCGCGCGGCCGCGCTGCTAAGAAAATCGTACACCTCGCGGTTGGTGATCAGGGCCGCCGCCTTGTCCTTCTCGGCTCCCTGATACGCCAGCAACAGGTGGTCGCAGTGCACGGTGGACGGCACCGCCGCCTCGTCACGACCGGCCTGCATGAACTGGAGAATGGCCATCTGGGCGGTGGC
>JBDRBC010000036.1:0-6543 GCA_043823125.1 bacterium
ACCGTGACCACCACCGACTGCCCGGCGCCGAGGCTGTATGAGCCGCCACCGGAAACGATGGCAAAGTGGCTACACGGTTCGCTGACGCTGCCAGCGAGAGTGCCGCCGCCCGTGTTGGTGATGGTGAAGGTATCGTCGGCATAATTGCCAACCGTCACCGTGCCGAAGTCGAGACTGGCCGGGGTCACTGAACAGGCCGCAGGATCCTCGCCCACGCCGTCGCAGCTCACATCGCCACACTCACCGGTGCCGGTTTCGATGGAGCAGGCGTGCGGGCCGGAGATCGTGGGTTGGAAGCGCACCGTCACGACGACCGACTGTCCGGCGCCGAGACTGTAGGCACCGCCACCCGAAACGATGGCGTAGTGACTACACGGTTCGCTGACGCTGCCAGCGAGAGTGCCGCCGCCCGTATTGGTGATGGTGAAGGTGTCGTCGACGTAATTGCCAACCGTCACCGTGCCGAAGTCGAGGCTGCCTGGAACCACAGAGCAAGCCACCGGATCCTCGCCCACGCCGTCGCAGCTCACGTCGCCGCATTCACCAGTGCCGGTTTCGATGGAGCAGGCGTGCGGGCCGGAGACCGTGGGTTGGAAGCGCACCGTGACCACCACCGACTGCCCGGCGCCGAGGCTGTATGAGCCGCCACCGGAAACGATGGCAAAGTGGCTACACGGTTCGTTGACGCTGCCAGCGAGAGTGCCGCCGCCCGTGTTGGTGATGGTGAAGGTGTCGTCGACGTAATTGCCAACCGTCACCGTGCCGAAGTCGAGGCTGCCCGGTACGACCGAGCAAGTCGGCGCTTCCTCACCGACGCCGACGCAGTCGACATCGCCGCAGCAATCGTTGCCCGTTTCCACCGTGCAGTAGTGAGTACCCGAGGCGGTCGGTTCAAATCGGACGGTCACCACCCGGGACTGCCCGGAATTGAGACTGTAGCCACCCCCGCCCGAGATGACGCTGAAATGGCTGCAAGAAGCGGTGACACTGCCGGTCAGTGTACCGCCGCCCGTGTTGGTGATGGTGAAGGTGTCGTCCGCGTAGCCGCCGACGGCGACCGTGCCGAAATCGAGACTGAGTGGAGAGGTCTGGCACGAGGCGGGTCCGTAAAAATCGGCCGTCATCGTTCCCGTGCTGCCCGTGATATTGGTCACCGAGATCGTCGTCGAACAATCATAGTACGAGGTCGTGTTGGGGACCGTCGTGTCGTCGAAGGTGGCGGCGCCGGTGATGGAGTTGTAGAAATCCTCCCAGGAACCACTGCTCTCGTCGAGTTCCAGCTGGTACAAACCGTCCGCCTGTTCCACCGCGAGGCCGTACCACTTCTCATCGTTGGTCGCATTGGGCGGCAGGCTCTGGCAGTCACAGTTGTCCTCACCCTGGTAAACGCCGCCGGAGACGCACTCCGCCTCGTTGGGACGCGAGGTACCGTCCATGATGTTTTCATCCACATGGTAGATGACGACGCCATGCGCATCCGCGCCCATCCGGATCAACCCCTCATCGAAACCGATCTGTTGCCGGTTCTCGACGAGCCAGTACTCCTGGCCACCGCTGTTGGGATTGGTCAGCTTGTAGAGCGAGTTGACACCGGTGGTCGCGATGGGCGGGATCGAGGCGCCGATCAAGCAGCTCGTCACCTCGACGGGGGTGATGAAACCGAGCTCGGCCACCGCCCAGGCGCTGGGGTGCGCTGGCGAGTTGCCGGCACACTCGCTCTCGTTGGGATACCGGTTCCAGCTACCGCCGGCCATCAGACTGAAGCGGCCGGTTCCGGACGAATCGTAGCCGTAGTCGTATTCATCGGGCAGACCGAGCACGTGGCCGAATTCGTGGGCGTAGACGCCGACGGTGGGCAGGTACGGACCCGTAACCGACCCGCCTTCGCCCGTGGTATCGCCGCCGCACTCGGGCTCCATCGAGTAGCTGTCGATCTGGACGCCGTCCACATAGAAGTCGTACCAGCCGATGCTCCAGGCGTGCGACCAGATCAGCGAGGGACCGCCGTTCCACTCGGCGCCCGAGCCGGCGTGCACGATGAACAGGTTCTGCACGACTCCGCCTACGGCGTACTGCGAGAAGTCGACGTAAGGATCGGCGGCCGAAACCGCGTCCATCACCAGGCGCTGGACATTGCGGGGATACGGACCGAAACCGTTGTCGTGCGTGCCGTCTGCTTCGCAGTAATAGCTGTAACTATTCGGCGCCGTCACCCAGCCCACGTAACCGGGTAGGTCGAGGGTCACGATGTCCACATCGCCGTAAGAAATCTCGTCGTAATAGTTCTTCAGGGTGCGGTCGGTCGTCGTATCGAGTCCGCCTCGGAGGTAGGTCTGGCCGAACAGCATACTGTCGAATACGGCCGGAGCATATCGAGTGGTCGGTCCCCCGGGCGGATTGTCGGTGAACTCCACCAGCAGTACGATGGCCTTGACCGTCTGGGCCTTGAGGTCTCTCACCTCGCCTGGAGCATTGATGTCCCGGCCGCCCTTGTGGACGAATCTCGCCTCGGTCCGCGAAGGCTCGATGGTTTCACCCCTCGCCCTGGCGGCGTCGATCACATCCGGATTCAGCGGCATCAGATGTGGTGTCTCGGAGTGGGATTCCGGTTCCGACATGGCCGGTGTGAGCGCGAGTAACAACAAACAGGCAACAACGACGCAAATCCCTGATCGTTTCATCTTGTGGTGCCTCCAGTTCGAGCAGCGGTGTGCAGATCAGGAAACAGGATTGTGTTCCTCCAGCCCACCTGGTCGATTCCCATAAAAAAATCTGGGTGTCTCCCCCCCAGAAGATTGCATCCATGGTTCAATCCCTGGTTTTACAAGAAGTTATCCCTGGAAACCGAGCTGAACCTGAAGATGGGAATGGCGAGGTATCCTGTACCCTCGAGGGCCCGAGCGCCCTCGTTCAACGCCAAAACGAGGCATAATTATACCACAAATGAGAGCACAGATGGGCTTGGCGGAGCCAAAAATCCTCCTGACTGGAAAGGTATTCAGCGTTGATGCGCTAAGTCGATATCTGACAAGCTGATATCATCATATGCGATTCCTTCGCCGTGCAGGCAGCCAAAGGCGAAGGCGCCTCCCACCAGCGGTCGGGGATCTTCGGTGGAAATGATGACCTCGCCATTGATCGATACCTCGATTCGGCCGGCGGCCAACGATGCCGCGACGTCGTACCACTGCCCCGGCTCCAGCGCATACCGGGTGTAGCCGAGCGGTTCCATGTCGTTGCCGATCCGGCGCGAGAACTCCACCTCTTCCGGCGTGAACAACAGCTGATATTCGCGTTGTCGTGGCGGTTCGCCCGAGCCGGACATGACCACCTCGCCCACGCCATCGTGGGCCCTGAAGCGGTAACTGAGCCTGAATCCGGTCACCGGTGGCAACGGCCAGATGCCGTGTCCCGGGCCATGGAAAACCAGCGCGCGGCGGCCGTCGATCTCGCCTACTTCAGCCGCCGGCGTCAGCTCCCAGCCATCGAGGACCCGGTTCTCGAAGTCCTCGGTCCTGCCAGCAATACGGGGGCGCTCGCCGGGGTGATCGGGGATCTGCTCGTCAGGTACATCATCCACCCGTTCGAGAGTTCGATCCAGCACCCCGTCCGGCCCGACCTGCACGGTGACCCGCGAATCCGGCTGCCAGCGCACCTGCGGGCCGGCCGGTTCGAGGGCGATCGCCTGCATCATGAAAAATTGAGTGGGTGCGGTCTCGGTGGCCGGGTCGCAGCCGCGCGGCGCGGGCTGGACCAGGAACTCGATCTCCGCCGAGCGTGGGATCGCCACGCCGTCCGGGCTCTTCTTCACCGCGACCTGCAGGCGGATCCGACCGGCGTGGCTGCCGGCGTTGATACCGAGCAGCGCGATACCATCGCTGTTCGTGCTCAGCAGCAGCGGCTCTGCGGGCGAACTCAGGTAGCCCACCCCGGAGACCACGGTCACCTCGATCTCGGCGCCGCCTAGGTCCGGCACGAGCACCAATCCCGAGCCGAGCAGGCTGTTGCTACCGAGCTGTCCGTCGTCAAGCGTGCCGATGGTGCAGTGCTGAAGCTGCCGGCCGCCAGAACTGGCCAGTTCGACCTTGGGCAGCAGCGCGGTGGCCGCCGCCAGGGACTGGGCCGTCAAGACACTACCGCCCGCAATGGATACTGCCGGATTGGCGGCATGAACCGCCTGGAGCTGGCGAGTCCGATCGATGGTCGCCGTCACGTCACCTTGCGACAGGCAGAGCTGCTGGGTGGTCAGGCTCAGCAGGCGGGACAGGCGAATGGTCACCACCGCACCCTCCGGCAAGCCGCTGTTGCCGCCCTTGACGCCGAACGTGCTGTGGTCGGCGCTCACCTGCAGCAGCGCCTCGTGGATGTTACGGGCCAGGGTCGGCGAAATTTCGCTGCCGGATCGCTGCAACGAGGTGCCGGGATCGATAGGCCGCGGCAGGGAACCGACAAGACTCCCGGGATCGAGGCCCTCGGCGAGGATCATCTCGGACGGGTCCTCCAGTGCGAGCACGCCGGTCACCATCACGGGTAGTTGGCGCAGATAAAAATCGAGACTGTTGCCGCTGATCTTCCCCCGTTCCTGCCAGTAGACGACGGGACATTCCATCTGCCCGAACTCGAGATTGCGGGAGGTGCGTCCCGCGAAGGAATAGCCCGGCATGGCCGGTCGCAGCAGGTATTTCGTGTCCGGCGTGATGAGCAGCCGGTAGCGGCCGTGGGCGTCGGTGCGCAGAACGCTCCACGCTCGCCACTGGTCTGTGGGATCCACCGCGTCGCCGGCCCCCGCCCCACTGTCCTGCTCGATCTGAAAAGTCCGGCCGACGGATGTATGGAAGAGATAGGCATACGGTACCGGCGCGCCCGCTTCGTTTTTCACCACGCCGGTGAGCGGCGGCGCGTGGGCCGGGATGCCGACCTCGTTGAAAAACCGGGCCAGCAGACCGGCGGTGTAGGCCTCGGCCCGTGGCATGACGAACTGGAGGGACAGGTCGCGCTCGGTGTCGCCCCCATCCTCCGCCCAGTCGAAGTTGTCAGGACGATGGTAGACCTCACCGGCCAGGGTGCGGGCGAACTGCCTGGCGGGCCAGCTGCTCTGGCCGTGATGATAAGCATTGAACGGTTTGGCGCTGGCCGGATGGTAGGCAGGGTACTCGGCGGGGTCGCCCTTGTCGTCCGCGAAATCCTCGTAATCGGTGTGATCCCCGAGGAACGAGTTGAACTGATGCTGGGCCACGGCCTGATCGGCCAGCAGGTGACACGCCCAGCCGAGTTCGTAATAGGCGCTGCTCTGGGCCGACCGACCGGGATAGATCAGGTTGCCCGTGTTGTAGGTGGTGACGGCTTGATTGAAGTGATGCTGACAGAGATCCACGGCGGACGCGAACGAACCCGGCAAGCTCGGCGTGATGTCGACGTCGAGCCCCACCAGGCTGCCGATGGTCAGGGCGAACTTCAGGATCGCCAGGTCGAGCACCGCCGCGGCGACGGCCTCCACCTCCATCTCGAGTCCGGTGCCGTCGTCGTAGTTGTAATAGTGATTGCAACCCGCATAGCAGGTGATGTCCCAGCTATGGAGGTCCTCGGTGTGCAGGCCGAACAGCAGTTCCAGCTGGAGAGTCGCCAGGATCCGTCCCTTGTAGTAATCGGCGTGGGTGGCGCCGCTCAGCAGGTGGCTGAGTTGCAACTGCGCCACGTCGGCCCAGTTGTCGTACCCGTCCTGTCGCAGCAGTCGCACTGCATGCTGCAAGATATACCCGTGCGCCTTGGGGATGTAGGGGCCGTCGTAATACGGCTGGGAGAAGTAAGTCACCACGTTGCCGCCGCTGGGCTGACCGTTGATGACCATGCGTCCGTAGTGTTCATCAGCTGCCGAGGGATTCCAGGCCAGGGAGGGCAGCGTGAGGAAACAGATGGCCAGGGCAAGCGGGAGACAGTACCGGATATTCGATCGGGACATCTCGAGACCTCCGGTCGTATCGATTCAGTATCTGCTGCGCTTCAGGCCAGTCCATCATAAGCGGCGAGCCAGAATTTTTACCAGTCCCGAATCAAGCCGGCATCATTCGAAGTACACTTCGTACCACATGCCCGCGATCTGTCCCTCCTCCAGTTCCCACGCACCTTCCAGCCAGTATTCTATGGATTCCATATCGTCGTGCCCGGAGTAATAGCTGCCGCGTTTCATGTAGACGACCTCATCGTCAGACATGCCGAACAGATCTTCACCAAAGATATCGAGAACCTGATGCTTGCGGAGCGGCACGAAGGCGGAGTATTCGTACGTAACCTCATCCACCTCATAGACGGTCCCGGGATTGCCGACATAGTCTTCCTGATCGTCGTAGTCGTGATGGAAGATGATGATGTACCCGCCCTCATCCGGATGACGATTCCACTTGAAGTACCGCAGAAACTGGGTGAACAGACCACCGGAACCAGCGGGGTTGTCGTAGGTGTACAGGGCGAGCTGCCCCTGCGCCCGCTGCATGTGGAGGTTCACATCGACCTCGTTGAGACCGGCGTGCAGGTCGCGATCGACGG
>JBDRBC010000037.1:0-3303 GCA_043823125.1 bacterium
GGCGTGTATTTCGTGCGTCTGAATGCCCAGGGGCAGACCGACAGCCACAAGGTCATGCTGGCGAAGTAATCCCCTCGGGAGCAGCCCGTCCGTTCACGCGGCCGGGCTGCTTCCCGGGACGATCACCGGCTGCAACCCACCAGTTCGAATATTCCTCCCCCCCCGACTGATCCGATCTGTATATTCAAGAACCTACTCCACGCTTGAAAATCGCTTCGAGTCCAGAAAACTGGTATTTCGCAACCTGAGGGGTTGATATGTCGCGTATTTACTCGATCTGGCGTTTTTGGTTGTTATTGCTGCTCTGCTCCCTCCTGGTCCCTGGCTGTGGGGAAGATAACGATCCCACGGATCCCGGAAACGGGGTGGAATCGGTACGGGGTACCATCGGAGCGACCGGGGGCACTCTCGATATAGCCGGCAAGATCGCCTTGGTGGTGCCGCCTGGCGCCCTGGCAGGCGATCTCGAACTCAGCATCACCGAGAACCGCAATCCAGCCGCCCCGAGCGCGGGAAGGGGGCTGCTCGGCACTGTCTACACACTCGGACCCGCCGGGACGGCCTTCACCGTTCCGGCGACCTTGACCCTCACCTATCCGGAGTCGAACCTCGGGGCCGCGGTCGCGAACAGCATCCTTATTTATCGGAATCCGGGCAACGGTTGGTCACCACTGACGACAACCTTGGATCTCGCCAACGATCAGGCCACTGCGTCCATCGATCATTTCTCAGATTTCGCGACCACCGTACCGGTGACGGAGTCGGCCCTGGGAGTGTTCGCTATCCTGGAAGTCGAGACCGTGATCGATCGAGTGGGCGGGGGGCCCATCAGCCGCCAGTGCAGAATCGCGGCGCGGTTCGACGGCAACATCGCCCCGTACGCAGCGGTGACGCCGAAACACCCAGCTTCTCTGATCTGCAACGAACTGCCGTTTATCTGGGATCTCCCGAGCCAGTCGTATCTCGTGGAGAATGCCGACCAGTTCATTTTTCTCGACGCGGATTACGAGTTCCAGGTTTTCGGCAATCCCCCGGTTCCCAATCTCACTCAATCCGTGAGTTACCCGGCTAGCGAACCGTATGTGACCAATCTCGATGAATTCGCCGTCGTTCCCCTGACCGGATTCACAGTGGAGTGGTCCGGCAGTTACGATGGCACGGTGACTCTGGAACTGGTGATCCCCGGCCAGCAGATCCCGGTGGTCAGTGTGGAAGCCGATAATGACGGCGCCTACTCGTTCACACCGTCGGAGCTGGCCTTGGCCAATCCGGGCGCCTACAATCTGACATTGCGGTATGCCAACCGGGAGCCGATAGAAGCGACCGGTTACGATCCTGCCAGTTATCTGCAAGCTGGTAGTATTAATCGTACCGCCATCGAGCTGAGCGGCATAGGCTGGGAGGTCGGTCCGGCAGGTGGTTTGTTGAATCTACGGGAAGACGGGACGCTGGAGATTCCCGCCACTGCGCTTGCGACACCCGTGGCCTTCCAGATCACTCAGCTCAACCCGCCGCCGCTGCTGGCTCCCATGGGATGGTCGTATGTTACTCCTGTGTACGACCTCCAGCCGAGCGGCACCGATTTTGCGGTGCCAGCCACCCTCACTTTCGAGTACGATGGCTTCAATCTCAGTGATCACGACGAGGCCACCATCCGGATCTTTACGCTGGTAGACGAGAGCTGGGCGCCACTCGAATCAGAAGTGTTCGAGCTGTGGGACGAGGTGGAAGCCGAGATCGAGCACTTGTCGATATACGTGGCCATGGTGGAAGAGGATATCGTCAGTGAGGGGGTGTTCGCCCTGTTCGAATTGAAACGGGAAATCGTGAATTTCGGCGCGTCGAACCCATTGCACATCGATCAGGTCACGGCCCGTTTCGACAGTATGGCCTATGACGTGGCGCCGGTGGTGCCGCTGCATCCCGATACGGTCTTCTGGGGGACCTCGCAGCTCGCTTGGATCGAATCGGAGCGATATTACCGGTTCGGGTTCAATGAAGCCGGTAGTCTCGAATTCTTCACTCTCGGCCGGAGCTGCGAGTTCACCGTGGACGGCAACGAGACTGTTCCTGATCTTACTTTCTACGCGACCTTCGTGGATCGGGAACCTTACATGACCGCGCCGCTCGACGGCGCCGTCGTGCCGCTGGCCGGTTTCCCCGTTCAGTGGAGTAGTGTCGGCGCCGGAGTCGTCGAGCTGGCATTCTATCAGAATAGCCAGTATCCGGCCGTCCAGCTCACCCTGTCCAACGACGGCTTCTACGAGGTCACCGCCGGTGATCTGGATCCTCTGGGACCTGGTGATGTTACCATCGAGATGCGGTACGTGGCGGAGCAGAACCTGACGGCCAGTGGCTACGATCCCGGCAGCTTGGTGCGGAACTTCACCGTTCACCGTCTCGCGTTGAGGATGGAGTAAGTGTTACTTGCGTGGTAAGGCCGCCAGGATTTCCGCCACTGATACTGTCTCGTCGTGCCGGACCTTACCGAACCGTTCTGGTAAGACCCAGCGGACACGATCGTTGCCCTTTTTCTTGTCACCGGCCAGAAGTCGCGCCAGCTCGGCGCGCGGAGGCGGTGCGGCGGTGATGGGCAAACCACACGCCAGCAACAGATCTGCCAAACGTTCCTGAGTGGATTGCCGGCACAGGCCACGAGAAGCGGCGACCCGGAAAACCGCCGCCAAACCGATGGACACGGCCTCGCCGTGGCTGAATCCTCCGCGTGCTTCGAGAGCATGGCCCAGGGTGTGTCCGAGGTTGAGCACCCGTCGCAATCCGGCTTCCTGGAAGTCCTTCTGGACGATCCGCGCCTTGATCCGGGCCGTGGTGCCGATCCAGTCGGGCCACGGGAGACTGGACACCGCCTCGGGCACAACCTGACGAGACTGCCCACGCCCGAACAGATTCCGCAGCGATTCTTTTTCCTTTTCCAGCGACCCACAGAGTCGGGCGGAGCCGATGATGGCCGTCTTGATGAGTTCAGCCAGGCCGTTGCGCCATTCTCGCCGCGGTAACGTGGCCAGGAAGGCGGGATCGGCCAGAATGGTACTGGCGGGGTGGAAGGTCCCCACCGGATTCTTCAGCCCGGCCGTGTTGATCGCGGTCTTGCCCCCGATGGCGGCGTCCACCATGGCCAGCAACGTGGTCGGGACGGCGATGAAGCGGATTCCGCGGGTCCAGGTGGAGGCTGCCAGCCCGGCCAGATCGAGAACGGCGCCGCCGCCGATGCCGATGAGTACGCCGTTCCGGGGAAGGGCGCAAGACGCCAGCCAGGAGTAGACCTGTTCCAGTGAGGAAAGG
>JBDRBC010000038.1:0-9679 GCA_043823125.1 bacterium
CCTCAGTGTCGGCGAGCGCCCGGTGGCCGATTTGCGATACTGGCGCGATTGCGGAGCGGACCGGTATCTCCTGCGATTCGAGACCTCCGACCCAGTGCTGCTGCGTACGCTTAAACCCGGGCAGCGGTCAGACTCAAGCGGCCGTCTGAGTCTATTGCGGGTTCTGCGTCGATTGGGCTACGAGATCGGTAGCGGCATCATGGTTGGCCTGCCAGGTCAGACCTTCCGCAGTATCTCCCGGGACATCGTCCTGTTCACGACCCTCGATCTCGACATGATTGGCGTCGGCACTTACATCCCTCATCCCAGCACGCCGCTGGGTCGTGGGGTCCGTGGTCGGATACGGATCTCTGCGGATCAGGTCCCCAATACCAATTTAACCACCTTGAAAGTGGTTGCCCTGGCCCGGTTGGCTTGCCCGGAGGCAAACATCCCGGCAACAACCGCCCTGGCCACCATCGACCTTGACGGTTACGAGAAGGGACTCATGGTTGGCGCCAACGTGATCATGCCGAACCTTACTCCGCTTGCTTACCGGCGGCTCTACGAGATCTACCCAAGTCCCGTCCGTATCGGGGGGGGGCTCCCGCAAAGGATTACTGGTGTCCTCGCAGATGTAGGGCGTTGGCCTGCTAGAGGACCTGGAGGCCGGGTTAGACAACCGCTTTGAACGGTTTACAAGCATTCAAGCCTCGGATCTGACGGAGATGGCTTGCTCAAGATTAGTCCGGGGTAGCACGCTGCAGTAACACCTTGATGAAAATTCCGAGCTGCAAATGTTCCCATACCTCGCCGCAGGCTGGCACGGTAAAAAACCAGGGACCGGGAATAACTTCCCGGCCCCTTTGTTGTCACCAGATCGTCTGTTGGGGGCAGACTTACCGGTACAGGCTCTTGACGGTTCCCCAGGAAGCCGACTCCGTGGGGATCACATCGTACGTGATGCCACAGATCTCGAGACAGTAGTTGAACTCGAGCGGGCCGCTTATCCACTCGGCCGGCGCCACGAAGACCCAGTATCTCCCTCCCGGTGTGGTGGGCACGGTCCAGTTCCACTCGTCGCAGCCCTCGATGGCGCTGGTCTGGAACGAGTAACCGTAGCCGGTACAGGCCGGATTCATGTCGGTCATCATGCAACGCGTCAGTGTGAGGTCGTTATCGGTCTCGATGGTGACCGTGATCTCGGTGCCGTTGGCATAGACCTCGATCCAGTCGGTGTCGCGGTAGTCGCTGCCGAGATACGGATACCAGCCACTCACGCCGTTCATGTGCAGACAGCCGGACTGATCGATCCAGTTGCCGGACTGGAAGATGTTCGGCGCGGAGTTGCAGCCGCCGTTGTAGTTGTCGACGTAATCCGTGACCAGCGTCGGCTCGCCCTCGGGCAGCGCGTTGGGGTCGCAGGTGATGCCGGTGCAGGGAATGAACGGTTCGCTGTCGACAACGATGTTGTAGTTGCCGGAGTCCCCGCCGTACCCATCCACCACGATGTAGTACGTGTTGCCCGGGCTCGTCATCACTTCCAGGTACGAGGAGTACGTCCAGCACTCCGGCGGATCGCCGAAGTAATAGTCGTCGTTGCAGCCCAGGGGGCTGCCCGGGGTCCAGCCATTCTCGTAGACATAGACCTTCGTGTCGTACGTGGAGAGGCAGAGGTCAATCATGAGCAAGTCGTTGCCCGTGGCGACATAGGAATACACGACATCCGGAGACGTCGAGCCGGTGTAAGTGCAGGCCTCGTCGTAGTCGTCGATGTTGTCGGTGGTGTTGCCGGTGTCGGTGAAAGGCAAGCTCGCGATGGCAATGGCGGTGGCTATGGTCTCACCGCCCTCGCGACCGTCGGGCATTCCTGGATTCGAGCCGAGATGATTGTCGAACTTGACGGGTGTGTTGCGGATGGCGCCGTCGTCACCCGCGAACGCGATACTGACCAGACACAGAGTAAGCAGGATAAGTAGCAAGCGAGACATAAGTGTGACTCCTCTCTCTGGGTCCTCCCGTAGCCGGGAGAACCGGTGTACGTGATGAACTTGGGGCTGTGTATCTGAGATCTGCCAGGTTCGTCGGCAGCCCCCTGAACAGATCGACGGATAGATCAACAGCCCACAAACGATGTAGGAATATTTTCAAACGACGGGAACGAGAGTTAATTGACCCAGATGCAAAGCATTATGTTTCGAGCCGGCCAAATCTGGGTGAATATGATTCATGTTTTCCTGAACCCCCAGCCCCGACGATAATCGCACTATATCACATCGAATCGCTGTTGAATAGTAGTTTCTTGTGACGTTATCTCATGCCCAGACCGGCCTGTGCCCGCTCCAGATTCTGGACGAAACTGGCATCGCCGGGCCGGACGGCCACCGCTCGTTCGAAATACCGTATCGCCTCCCGGAGCCGCCCCATCTGGGCCAGCGCCGTTCCGAGGTAATTGAGAGTGGCCGCGTCGTCCGGCAAGGCGGCCAGTGCTGTCTCCAGCAACGGCAGGGCCTCTTGTGGTCGCTGGGTCTGCAGCAGCACGAATGCCAGACCCCGGTTGGTCAGCGGGTCTGCGGGCATGGCTGCCAGGGCGGTGCGGTAGTACGGCTCCGCTTCCGGTGTGCGTCGGGCCATGGTCAACGCGTTCCCCATCATCCGATTGGCGAAGACGTTGTGGGGATTCCAGCGCAGAGCGATCTCCAGCATCTCCACCAGACGCGACGGCGGCAGAGTGGCCTGAGAGTTCTCCGCCGTCCGCAGGTAGGCTCCCGCCACCAGATCGCGCAGGTTCAACTCCCGCATCTGCTCGCTGACCGCGGGATTGGCCACTGCCGCGCCGGCGGGCAATAACTCGGAGAGTGGCGAGAGGGACTCGCGGATCAGCTCGATACTCGGCATCTCCTTGCGCCGGGCGGCGTCCACCTCACTGGTGGCATAGGCCAGGGCTGGCCGGTCGTCACGGTACGGATCGGCGCCGCCCGCCAGAGTCGCCAGCTGCCGGGGGCCGCACAGGTAACAACCGAGTAGCACCTCGGGCTGATTCAGCCAGTGTGCCGGACCGCCCCAGTGGGCGTACCGGAGGTCGGCGTTGATGGCGGCGTCCGTGGTCAGCAGTTCGAGCCGCTCGACCGGAAAATGATACTCACCGGCGTTGGTCCCGATGAGCAGCAATTCCGAGGTGTTGTACCAGAGGTGACTCGTGGGGAAGACGGCCAGGAAGGAGCTGAGGAGCCTCCGGAAGTCGGTTTCGGACAGGAACGGCAGCGGTACGAACTGAGAGATCAGGCCTCCCGGCCGCAGACGGGCCGCGGCCTGACGATAGAAGTCCTCGGTGTAAAGCGACTCGACACCCGGCCGGAAAACCTGACCCACCTCCACCGAGATGAGGTCGTACTCTGCGACGCTGTGGGTCAAGACGGTGCGGCCGTCGTCCTCGATGAGTCGTACCCGTGGATCGTGCATCCAGGCGGCGGCGTAATGTTCGGCCACGAACGGAAAGATGGCCGGCTCGATATCGACGCAGTCGAGCCTTTCGATATCGTACATCAGGAACCGGCTGGCGGTCTGGCCCGTGCCGAGTCCGACCAGCAGCACCCGGCCCGGGGCCGGATGCGCCAGCATCGGCAGATGGGCGGCCATGATCTGGTGACACTTTTGGTCCTTGCCTTGCCACAGCCGATCGATCTCCAGCTGCAACGCTCCCTTGTCGCGAATGACGGCCAGGGTAGAGGACTGCCCCTCGCGGTAGTCGACCAGCGATTCACGCGTCGCCAGGAAGTCGGCAGGGAGCCGGGTATCCAGGAGCTGAGGCAGGATGATCCACCCCGCCACACCCAGTACGGCCAGCACCAGGCGGACGCTCCTGCGCCCTCCCTGGGGCAGGAGGAGCCAGGCCGTGATGCCGGTCAACAGCCCCAAACCGGTGATGGCTCGCACGGACAGGGCAAGGCCGAACAGGGGCAGGCCGAAAAAACCCACCGCCAGCGAACCGGCGATGCCGCCCACGGTATTGATGGCGGTCATGCGCCCGACACTGGGCGCCGACAGGGCGGGATTGTCCAGCACCAACCGGTTGGCCAGGGGAAAGGACGCGCCCGAACAGATGGCCGGCAGTAACATCAGCAGGAAAAACGGCGTGAGGCCCTCGCCGAGTCCTCGCCAGAATCCCACCGGGAGCAGCATCAAGCCGAAAACGGACAAAGCGGCCACCACCTGGAACAGTCCGAACCAGAGAGCCCGTGAACGGACCCGGTCGAACAGGAGTGCCGCCAGCAGGCTGCCGATCACGATCCCCACCAGCACCACGGTCAGGGTGATGGTGTAAGTGTAGACGCTGTTCCGCACCAGCAACGCCAGGTAACGGGTCCAGGCGACCTCGCTCCCGAGGGCGAGGAAACCGGTCATGAAAAACAACGCGCCCATGGTGACCCGGAACCGCGTGTCATCGAGTGAGCCGGCAGGTGATGAGGCCGTGGCACTGTTACCGGCAGCGGCAGCCGGTGCATTTTTTGCCGACGGTGCCACTTTCCCTGCGGACAGCGGCAATCCGACGGCCAACCCGGCGGCCAACACGTTAACCAGGGCGGCCAGCACGATGGAACCGAAGATCCCGATGGCCGGCAACAGCACGAATCCCGCCAGGGCACAGCCCAGGGCGCCGCCGAGAGTGTTGACGCCGTAGAGGAATCCCACCGAACCGGCGATCCGCCCGGCTCGCTGGACGAACTGGCGGCAGAACAGCGGCAAGGTACCGCCCATCAGCACGGTGGGTGGGAGCAACACCAGCGCCAGCAAACCGAAACGGGCGGCGAACAGGGCCGGCGTGTTGCCGGCTAGGGTGCGGTAGATCGGGCCGTACCAGCCGTCCACCAGCTGAAAGGCCCACGGGCTGAGCAGGGCCAGTGCCGCCAGGCACACCTCCAGCAGTGCATAAACTCGGAGTGGGCGTTCCCAGCGCTGGGCGAGGCGACCGAACACGTAGCTGCCGATGGCCAGCCCGCCGAAAAAGATGGCCAGGACAGAGCTGAGGGCGAAAGTGGTGGAACCGAAGACCAGGGCCGCCTTACGGATCCAGCACACCTCGTACACCAGGCCCGCGAAACCCGACAGGAAAAAGCAGAAGATGGCGGCGAGTCTAATCACGAAGGTTCCTGCCGTCCTCGGCGGCGAACAGGTGAATGTGGTTAGCCTGGAAGGAGAGCTGGATCACGGCGTCGACCACAGCGGCGGACTGGCCCAGATCCCGGACGACGAACTGGCCACCGGCTACGGAAAGATACAGCAACGTTTCGTTGCCGAGGGGTTCGATGACCTGGACCGACGCCGGAAAACCCTGGCCGCCAGTGGTGGCGACCTGACCGGGCGCCCCCACCGTCGCCGCCAACGGCAACACCGTCACGTGTTCCGGTCGGATGCCGAGCACCAGCGGCCGGTCGAGCAGCGTTGCCGCCGGAGTGAACTGGCCGGGCAGCGGTATTCTGGCCTGGGAGTCAGCGACAGCGGTCGCCTCGGTTGCACCATCCAGTACGAACCACAGACCGTTTTCCCGAATCAGCCGGCCGGACAAGAAGTTCATGGCCGGCGAACCGATGAATCCGGCCACGAAGCGGTTGGTTGGACGTTCGTACAGTTCCAAGGGCGAGTCCACCTGCTGCACCTTGCCCTCGTGCATGATAACGATGCGCTGGCCGAGGGTCATGGCCTCGGTCTGGTCGTGGGTCACGTAGATCATGGTGGCGCCGAGGTGGTGGTGCAGCCGGCTGATCTCCGTGCGCATCTGCACCCGCATCTTGGCGTCGAGGTTACTGAGCGGTTCGTCGAACAGGAAGACATCCGGATCGCGAACGATGGCGCGACCCAACGCGACCCGCTGTCGCTGGCCGCCGGACAACGCCTTGGGCTTGCGGTCCAGCAGTTCGGCGATGCCGAGCACCTGGGCGATGTCGGACACCTTGGTCTGGATCTGTTGACGCGGCACCTTCCGCATCTTGAGGCCGAAGGCCAGATTGTCCCGCACGGACATGTGCGGGTACAATGCGTAGCTCTGGAAGACCATGGCCACGTTCCGATCCTTGGGCTCGACGTCGTTGACCACCCGCTCACCGATGCTGATGGTACCGGTGGAGGCGGTTTCCAGCCCGGCCACCATACGCAAGGTGGTGGATTTGCCGCAGCCGGAGGGACCCACCAGAACGACGAACTCGCCGTCGTGGATATCCAGATCCAAGGTGGCCACCGCGGTGACTCCACCCGGGTACACCTTGCTGACGTTCTCGAGAACTACCTTGGCCATACCGTCTCCCACCATTTCACGCAGAGACCGTAGACAGGCCGGGTGGCCCGCCAGTCACCGGTCGAACTGGTTCTCGTCGGGAACACGTCCACCGTGGTGGGGAGTTTCCCGGCCACTTCTCGCGGCGACAGTTTATCACGCTGCCCTGGCGGCTGTCATTTACATCCCGGCGCTGGACCGGGTAAAATACTGCCCGGGTCAAGGGCGGATTACTCACGGTGGGAGCGGGGATGACTTCCGTCAATCACAGCCTCGGTAGACGACTGCACCCGTTCGTGCTATCAGCACTGGTAGTGGTCGGACTGGGCGGTTGCGGGGAAACCGTGCGGGGCGAGTTGTCCCGGCCGGAAGCGACGGGAGCCGAAACACCCAGCGTGCTGCTCATCACCGTGGATGCCCTGCGCGCGGACCATCTCGGCTGTTACGGGTTTCGGCTGGACAGTTCACCGAGTATCGATCGACTGGCAGCACGGGGAGTCCGCTTCGAATCGTGCATGGTTCAGTGGCCCAAGACCTGGCCGAGCCTCTGTTCACTGTTGACCGGCATCTACCCGCGAACCTCGGGCATCAAGTACCGGCGCCGGCGGTTACCGGAGTCGCTGTTGTTCCTGAGCGAGATTTTCCAGGCTCGGGGATATGCCACCGCCGCCATTATCGCCAATTGCAACATCGGCCGGACCTACGGTTTCGATCAGGGGTTCGATACTTTCATCGAATCGTGGCGGGAGCGGTGGCGGGAACTTCATGGTGAGACGCCGTTCCGGCAACCGTCATTCACGGTGAAGGAATACACCAACGCCACCCTCATCACCGATCAGGCCGTCGCCTGGCTGCGGCAACAACCGGCCGGAAGTCCGTTTTTTCTCTGGCTGCACTACATCGATCCTCACGGCCCGTATGAGCCGCCGGCGCAGTACGCGGAGTACTTTCAGGAGTCCTTTCCCGCGGAGCAGGTGGCGATCCGGCAGATCCCCGGCTACCAGCTTCAGTTTCAGCCCGGCGGCGGTGAGGCCATCACGGATCTTGCTCACTACCGCGCGCAGTACACGCGCGAGATCCGTTACACCGACACCGAGATCGGTCGCCTGCTGCACCAGCTCGACTCTCTGACACTGGCCGACCAGACGGTCATCGTGCTCACGGCGGATCACGGCGAGAGTCTCGGTGAACACGATTACTACCTGGAGCATGGAAAGTTCTCCTACGAGGTCAACGCCCACGTCCCACTGATCCTGGTCTGGCCGGGACGATTCCCGGCTGGCGAGGACGTGCTGGCGCCGGTTGGTCTCATCGATCTGGCGCCCACGTTGCTGGATCTGGCCGGCATCGAACCGCCGGACAGTTTCCAGGGGCACAGCCTGGTGGGCCTCCTCCGGTTACGACCCGCGGCGCCGGCCCCGGCTGCTGTTTTCATGGAATCGGGTCACCACGAGGAGTTCCCGCAACTCAGCATTCGCTCGGCGGCGTGGAAATTGATCCAGGTCACTGGACAGGCCGACCGGGCGGGAATGACCGGTTCGGAGTTCGAACTGTACGACCTCAGCGTCGATCCGGGAGAGACGGTCAACGTGGCGCCGGAGCACATCGACGTGGTCGCCCGGCTCAGCGCCCAGCTGGACGCCTGGTACGCCGACACCACCCGGGTCGAACTGGGCGAGGAGCTGAAGCTGGATGAACTGGACGAGAAGTCGCGACAGATGTTACGCGCGCTCGGTTACGTGGATTGACTGCTGGCCTGAACGAGGAACCACATGAATCTGTTCGATATCACCGCGATCCTGCTGACCCTGGCCGCCCTGTTCGGCTACCTGAACAGTCGCTACTTGAAGCTCGAACCCACCGTGGGGCTCATGCTCATCGCCCTGGTCAGTTCCGGCAGCTTGATCGTGCTCGACCGGCTGGTGCCGGCGCTCCACATCACCGCCGCCGTGCGGCAGGTTCTGGACGGCATCGATTTCTACGAAGCACTCATGCACTGGATGCTCGGCTTCCTGCTGTTCGCGGGCGCGTTGCACGTCGATCTCGATTTTTTCGTCCGGCGCAAGGTCGCCATCACCTGTCTGGCCACCATCGGCCTGCTGATCTCCATGGTGCTGGTGGGTTTCTTGAGCAAGGGACTGTTTGGTCTGCTCGGCCTCGAAACCAGCCTGCTGGCTTGCTTCGTCTTCGGCTCGTTGATCTCACCCACCGATCCCATCGCCGTGATGGGGAGCTTGAAGAGCCTCAAGGCCCCGAAACCGCTGGCGGCGATGATCGGCGGCGAATCGTTGTTCAACGACGGCGTGGCGGTGGTTGTGTTCTCCGGTCTGGTGACCATGTTGCCGGCCATCACCGGCCCCGGCGGTGCGGCGGGTCACGCGGCCCATGCGGGCGAATTCAGCCCGGGAGGCCTGGCGCTGTTTTTCCTGCGCGAGGCCGGCGGCGGCGTCGGGCTCGGATTGCTGGCTGGTTATCTCGCCTACCGCCTCATGTTGAGCATCGATGATTACAAGGTGGAGGTCATGATCTCCCTGGCGCTGGTCATGGGCTGTTACAGCCTCGCCCTGAATCTGCACGTCTCGGGACCCATCGCCGTGGTGTGCGCCGGGATATTCATCGGCAACCGGGGGCGGGCCCTGGCCATGAGCGAGCAGGTCGGCGACTACCTGGAGAAGTTCTGGGAACTGGTGGACGAGATCCTCAATGCCGTGCTGTTTCTGCTCATCGGTATCGAGGTGCTGGTGGTGGCGCTCCAGGGCAAGACGGTCCTGGCCGGAGCGATCATCGTGCTGGTGGTGCTGCTGGCGAGGTTCCTGAGTGTCAGCCTGCCCATCACGGTGCTCCGGCGTGGGCATCGGTTTTCGCCGGGGGTGATCCGGATCCTCACCTGGGGCGGATTACGGGGCGGCATCTCGGTGGCGCTCGTGCTCTCCCTGCCGGCCATTCCGGAGAAGCAGCTCCTGGTCACCTGCACGTACTTCGTGGTACTGTTTTCCATCCTGGTGCAGGGCTTGACCATCAAAAGGGTGCTGAGCCAGTTCATCACTTCCGAGACGCAGACCGACAGCGGCGGCGAGACCGATTTATGATCCGGCTACCGGGCCGGGAGTGAACTATATTGCCGGGGTACCAGCACGTTCCCAAAAGGGCCAAGGAGGCATTTCATGGCAAGGCACGGCTACCAATCCATGCGGGATCTCCTCGCGGTGAATCGACGCGATTTTCTCAAGGTGAGTTCGGCACTGAGTGCCGGAATCCTGCTCGGAACCCCGACCGCCTGGGCCCAGGACGAAACCAAGGAACAACCGCCCGAAAAACCAGAGACGAATCTCAAGGATGTACAGGACGTGCCGCGTGTCGACGGACTCTCCCTGCCGGGACGGTTCCCCGGACGGGTGGTGGAGATCCACGACGAGTTGGCCCTGGTGG
>JBDRBC010000039.1:0-3528 GCA_043823125.1 bacterium
GTCTCATCGTCCCCTGCAGGGGGATGGCCGAGGGCGGCGGTTTCATCGACTCACCCGAACATCAGGTCGCCGTTCTCCAGCGCGCCTTGGCTTCTGGGCCTGCCTACCTGGACGTGGAACTCTCCGTCCCGGCGCAACTGCGTCAACAGCTATACGCTTCGCGTGGTCCCACCCGGCTCATCGCCTCGTACCACCACTTCGGCCCGGAACCGTTGCGACCCATCACCATGGAGTTGCTGACCGAGGCGCCGGGCGACCTGGTGAAGTTCGCCATCAAGGTGGACGACGCCACCGATCTGGACGACCTGCTCGCCATGTTGCCCGACGAGACCCGGCCAGTTATCCGTATCGGCATGGGACCGGCCGGGCTGCTGTCCCGCTGGCTGTACGGACGTTTCGGCTCCCCGTGGACCTACGTCGCCGCAACACCGGATCGAACGGTGGCGCCGGGACAGCTCGATCTGGATCAGGTTTCTCGCTGGCGCTTGGCCGACGTGGCGGACTCGACTCTGCTGGCGCTGATGGGCGGACCACACATCGTCCATTCGCCGGGACCGGACTGCTACAACCGGTTGTTCGGTCAACGCGGTCTGCCGTTTATCTATCTGTCGTGCCTCACCGACGACCCACCGGCCGCCCTGGCCCTGCTCGAACGACTTGGCTGCGGTGGCTGCAGTGTCACCATGCCGGCCAAGCGAATCCTGATGGACGCCATGGACAGCGTGTCGGACCTGGCTCGGCGAGCTGGCGCCTTGAACACCGTGCTCTGGCGCGCAGGACGACGTCATGGCGAGAACAGTGACGCGGCGGCGATCCGGCAACTCGTCGGCGAATCGGAATCCCCGCCAGCCCGAACGCTCATCCTGGGCGGCGGCGGCACGGCCCGGGCGGCGCTGGCTGTCAGCACCGGCGAGGTCTTCCTGGCTGGCAGGTCACTGGACAAGATCGCCACCCTCGCCGACGAGTTCGGCGCCATCCCCGTCGCCTGGTCCAACCGGGCTGCGGTCCCGTTCGATCTGCTTATCAATGCCACACCGGTGGGTATGGATGGCGAAGCAGATCCGCTGCCGCCCCGGGTCGATCTGACAGGCAAGACCGTGCTGGATGCCGTGTACACACCCGGCGGCAGTCCGCTGGTCCGGCGCGCCCGGGCCGCCGGCGCCACGGTTCACGACGGGTTCACCTTGTGGTGCGAACAGGGCGCCCGCCAGATCTCGGCCATGATCGGACAACCAGTCACTCCCACCCAGCTCCGCGAGGTACACGATGCCTGATTCGCTGCGACCATCATCGTCGCGAACGAACCCGTTGCCGGTCACCGTGCCGTCATCCAAGAGCCTGACCCAGCGCGCTCTGGTGCTGGCGGCTCTCTGTCCCGGCGAGTCGCGGATCGACGATCCGTTGCTGTGCGACGACAGTGCGTTTCTGTCCGCCGCCCTGGTCCGCCTCGGCGTGACCATCGAGAAGGCGCCGGGAACCTGGACGATCAACGGCGGCATCGACCGATCGCCCGACGACGCCCTGTTCTGCGGCAACGCCGGCACCTGCTTCCGTTTTCTCAACGCCGTGTCGCTGGTGACACCCGGCGGTTTCATCCTCGACGGCGACCACCACCTGCGGCAACGGCCGTGCGGCGAGATCGGCGGCGCCTTGATCTCCCTCGGCATGACGGTGCGGTATCACGTACAGGACGGTTTCGCCCCGATCGAGCTGAGGCCACAGCACTCGGCGGCGCCGAGCCTAACCCTCGACGTCAGCCGTACCAGTCAGTTCGCCAGCGGTCTACTCATGGTGGGGCGAATCCTGCCCGCCGGTCTGGTCATCGACCTGACCGGACCACCGGTGTCCAGGCCGTACTTGCAGATGACCCTGGACACCATGGCCGTCTTTGGCGCCGACGATCTGGTGGTGACGCCGGATCGTTTCGAGGTACCGCCCGGCCAGTACCGGCCGGCGACCTACCGGGTGGAAGGCGACTGGTCGGCGGCGGCCATGGTGCTGGTGGCGGCCCGACTTTCCGGACGAGAAGTGCAGATCGACAACCTGAAAAGCGAATCCCGCCAGGGCGACCGGGTCATCGTCGATTTCCTGCGGGAGCTGGACCGGCCGGGCGACCATGTCTTCGACCTGCACGACTGCCCTGATCTAATCTCCCCGCTGGCCGTGGCGGCCGCCGCCGCCGAGTCGCCCAGCCGGTTGACCAATGTGGCTCATGCGCGCATCAAGGAATGCGATCGGGTGGCGGCCACCGCGGAGAGTCTGCAGGCGGTGGGTGTGGCGGTGACAGAACTGCCGGATGGTCTGGTCATCCAACCCGCCAGCCGGTTACAGCCGGCTCTGCTCGATCCCCATGACGACCACCGCATGGCCATGGCCCACGGCCTGCTGTCGTTGCGTGAGCCGGGTATCGAGACCAGCAATCCGGACTGTGTCAGCAAGTCGTTCCCGGAATTCTGGGAGACCCTGGAGCTGTTCCGATAATCTGTTTGTCGAGGAAAAAGCGGTCAGGTTTCACGCCGCCGCGCCTGGAGCCGCCGGACCAGTTCCTGACTGGCCGGGTAAGTGAACGACTCCACCGGGGCGAATTCCCAGAACTCACCGAGCTGCCGATTGCCGGTAGTCCGCTCGTAGACCAAGGTCTGGTTCAGCAGATCGAGCCGATCCGCGTCACGGACCAGCCGCGCTTCCGGGCTGGCCTGTTCCTCGAATTCCGTCCACAGATCAGTCCAGCGGTCGGCACACGACAGGCCGGACAGCAGCTCTTCGAGAGCGCCGCGTTCGGCGGTGTTTTTAGCGCCTGCTGGTAAAAGACGGCTGACGCCGAGGGAGAGATCGCCGGTCACACTCTCCGCCAGGTCGTGCAGGACTGCCAAGCTCAGTACCTTCTCGCGATCCATATCCTCGTCCACCAGATCCGCCAGCAGCAACGCCGTCAGCGCCACGCCGTGGCTATGGTCGGCGACGCTCTCGGGAGAGGGCACCCCACGCTGAGCCCAGCCGGTGCGCGGAGTGGTCTTCAGACGGTTAGCGTTCAGCAGGAAGTCGAGCTGACGGTCGGGCTCGCGGTCGGTCATGAGAATGCCTCACTCACTGGTCGTGTCTGCCCAAAGGCGGCTCCGACTGCAGTCCATCCCCTTGCGGATCAGGGCGGCTGCAGGATCCCGCGGGATGGTAGTGGTTCTGCTCTGATTCGGCAAGCTCAGCACAGAAAATCCCACCCCCGGGTTCGACATCCGGGTTCCTGGGGTTTTTAGCGACGAGATTAGACTTCATGATATCGCCACCTGGTTGTATAAAGCAGGAAGTCCACGCGGCTGGCGAACGCCGACGGATCGATCCTGCGCAGGCCGAGATTTCTTGCCACTACCACAAGGTCTGGTTTTGACTCCAGCAAACAGAGGCTGTACAGTGGCCCGGTGCGGTTCCGCCGCAGATGGCCCGCTGTTGTTACCGTCGTGAGTTCCGTTCGCGGTGTCTCCGGCACGGGAATAAGTCAAGAGAGGTATACTTATGGCGCACGATGCTCCA
>JBDRBC010000040.1:0-15961 GCA_043823125.1 bacterium
GGGACCGTCGGAACGGTCCCCTGTCGTGCGAATCTTGCGATTCTTTCCTGCGCTGGATCGACTAACCCTTCAGCTCGATCACCGCGTCCTTCAAGGCCGGCACCACGTCGAACAGGTCGGCGACGATGCCGTAATCGGCCACCTTGAAGATGGGGGCGTTGGCATCCTTGTTGATGGCGACGATACACTTGGACGAGCTCATGCCGGCCAGGTGCTGGATGGCGCCGCTGATGCCGCAGGCGATGTACAGGTTCGGGCTCACGGTCTTGCCGGTCTGACCCACCTGGTGGGAGTAGTCCACCCAGCCGGCGTCCACCACGGCGCGGCTGGCGCCAGCGGCGGCGCCCAGGGCGTTGGCCAGGTCCTGGATGAGCGGGTAGTTCTCCGGGCCCTTGATACCCCGGCCGCCCGAGACGATGACCTCGGCCTCGGTCAACTCGATCTTCTTGCCCTCGCCGGCCTGGATCTCCTTGACCACGGCCTTGGCGTCCAGACCGCCAATGCCTGCGTCGAAGCTCTCCTCGGCCGCCGCGCCGCCGGAGCTGTCACCCAGGGTGAAGGCGTTGGGCCGGATACCGACCACGGCGGTGGCGGATTTTGGGGTCACGTCGGTGAAGCACTTGCCGGCGAAGATGGGCCGGCGGATCTCGAAACCGCCGTCGTACTTCATACCGACACTGTCGCTGATGCAGGCACAACCGAGCTTGGCTGCGACCTTGGGACCGAGGTCCTTGCCCATGGCGGTGGAGCCCAGCAGCAGCAGCTCCGGATTCTGGGCAGCGCAGAAGTTCTGCAGGGCGGTGCCGTACAATTCGCTGTTGTACTGGCCGAAGGCCGCATCGGTGGCGGCGAACAGCTTGTGCGCCCCGTACTTGCCAGCCTCGGCGGCGGCGGCGCCCGCGGCAGGCTGCAGGATCACGCCCCACACCTCGCCGCCGGCGGCGTCGGTGATGCGGCGCGCCTCGCTGATCATCTGCCACGCGACCTTCTTGATCTCTCCGTCACGCTGTTCTATAAAAACGGCAATGTTTGGCATTTCTCTCTCCCCTTGTCAGGTTCGTGGTCAGATGACCTTGGCTTCCTCGCGCAGCAGACGGGCCAGTTCCTTGGCGGCGGCGGCGGGATCGTCGTTCTCGACGATTCTGCACTGGCCACGCGCCGGCGGCGGGGAGTAGAGCTTGATCTCGCTGAGTGGCGCCGGCGGCTCCAGGCCGAGGTCGGCGCAGGTTTTGGTCTCCATCGGCTTGGCGCCGGCCTTCATGATGTTGGGCAGACTCGGCAGGCGTGGCTCGTTCAGCCCCTTCTGACAGGTGATCAGCGCGGGCAGCTTGGCGGTGACGATCTCCTTGGCGCCCTCGATCTCGCGGGTGGCGGTCAACTCGCCAGCGCCCAGTTCGAGGTGGGTGACCACCGAGACATGGGGCAGACCCAACAACTCGGCCACCATGATGCCCACCTGGCCGCTGTCATCGTCGATGGCCTTGATGCCGCTCAGGATCAGGTCGTATTCGTCCAGCTTCACGGCGGCGGCCAGCACCTGGGCGAGGCCGAGCTCATCGACGTTGTCCAGGGCGGGATCGGTGATGATGATCGCCTTGTCGCAGCCCACGGCCAGGCAGTCCTTCTTGAGGGTCTCCTTGACCCGGTCCGGACCGATGGTGATGGCCGTGATCTCGCAACCGTCAGTCCGTTCCTTGATCTGCACGGCCTCCTCGACGGCATAGGCGTCGTACGGGTTCAGCACTCGGGTGAAACCGGAATCGTCCAGCGCCGGCGCCGGTTCGGTCAGATTGATCCGGGTCTCCGAATCGGGTACCTGTTTGACTAGCACAGCGATCTTCATGGGTCCTCCTCAGACAAGCCCAGCGGCGCGGCCGGTGACGTACAGGATATGTATGGCGCAATGTAGGGATAGCGCCTGGAATTCGCTAGCAACGGCTTGGTCGGTCAATAATAGGAAGCGGTCGCGGGGTCGTCAATGTGTCGGATCGGGTCGAGCGGCGCCGACTGTCGCCAGGCGCCACGGCGTGAGTGCCGACGGCTTACTCGAGGTACCCGAGGGCCCGGAGCTGTCGCTCCGTCTGTGGATCGAGCCATTCCGCGGCGGGCGCGGGGTCTTCGTCGCCGGCCAGCTCGAGCTGGGCGACGGCCCAGGCGCGTAACCTCGCCAGCAGTTCTTCGCGTTCCCCGGGCAGGGCGTTGTCGCCCACCGGTTTCTGCTCCAGCGGATCACCGCGATAGCGGTACAGCTCCATCTCACCACTGTCCAGCGACAGGAGCAGATGGTGTCCCGGCGTGGTGAGGGCCCGCTGTCGCCCGTACCACGGCACCTCGCTGAAGGCGACGTTTTTCCACTGCGCGGCCGGGTTCTCCATGATCCCGAGCAGACTCTCACCCTGGATGGGACCCACCCCGGGCGCGTCGGCGATCTCCAGGAAGGTCGGCATGAGGTCGGTGAGTTCCACGATGCGGGAGATCACCTGGGCCTCGCCGGCCACCCCGGGTGGTCGGATGATCAGCGGGATCCGGGTGACGGTGTGGTAGAGCTTCTCGTGCAGCACCGAACCGTGCTCGGTGAACTCCTCGCCGTGGTCGGAGAGCACCACCACCCAGGTGTCGGCCAGCCGTCCCCGATCACGCAGCCCGCGGAGCAGTTCGCCGATCCACTCGTCGGTATAACGGATGCCCTCGTCGTACCGCGCTTCCATGTATTTCACCTCGTCGGCCGAGAGACCGTGCCCGGTCCCCGGTTCCCGGTTCAAGCGCCGCCGGAGCTGCTCGAGGGCCTGGGCCGTGGGCTGGAAGGCACCGCTGTAGGAGGAGTCGGCGAACAGCGTGTTGTAGGGCGGTGGGCTCTCGTACGGGCTGTGCACGTCGTAACAGTGTATGAAGAGGAAGAAGTTGTCGCTGGCGAGGTCCTCGTCGAGCCAGCGCAGGACCAGCGGCACCGACTCGGCGATCCCCTTGGGACTGTCCTCGTACCTTTCGAAGCCGTCGGCGAAGCCGCTGCCGCCGGCGAGGTAGCCGCCGTCGGTCGTGGCGAAGGTCCGGTATCCGTGCTCCCGCAGATGTTCGGCCAGGGTCATGAACCGCGGCGGCAGCCGGTTGCCGTCGCCCAGATACCCGTGCACAGTGGGATAGGTGGAGGTGAAGAGGGACATGTGCGCCGGTGGGGTGGAGGCGGCGGGGCTGAACGCCCAGTCGAAGATGAAACCCTGGGCGGCGAGATTGTCGAGAAACGGTGAGGTCAAACGGTGATGACCGTAGAGTCGCAGATGATCCGCACGTAACGTATCCAGAGAAACGAGCACGATATTGGGCCGCTCGGACGTGAAGACCCGCAAGCCGTGGGCGAGCCGGAACGGCGCACCGAACAGCAGCAGTACCACCAGGCAGACCGAGGTCCGTTGCAACAGTCGCCACCAGCGCCAGACGACCTGTTCCCGACTCTTGAACAAGCGACGCAAGACATACCAGACCAGCACTGCTGCCGCCACCGCCCCGAGCCCCAGCAGCAGGTTCGCCAGCCAGACATCGCCGCGCCACAAGGCGCGGGGCAGGGCCAGACCGTGGAAATCCCGGGTGAGGAGCCAGGCGCGGCCGGCATGGGCCCGGTTGTACGGCTCGGCCACGCTAAAAAACAGCCAGCCGCCGGCCAGCAGGCCGAGCAGCCACGGCAGACAGCGCAGCCCGTCTCGGCGCCGCCGCTGTCGCCATCCGCACAGCGCCACCGCCACCACGGCGCCGGGGAAGGTCCACGGCGTGATCCTGGCGAGTTCTTCCGCCAGCACCAGACCAACCGTGCGTAGATAGCCCGCCTGGAGATAGCCGTGCTGCCCGGCGTTCCAGCCGGCGCGGCACAGGGCCAGCACCAGACAGACCAGACCGGCCACGGCCAAGGTGGCAAGAATCCGCTGGCGGGCTTCACGAGAGAGCATGGCGTGACTTGACCTTGGCAAAACGAGAGACCGTATTCCAACCGACGTCGAAAGATAGCTGGCTGTTTCCTGCCGGGTCAACCGCGGGAGTGCGGTTCGAGGCCGATCGGACCGGCGTCGAACCGGGAGTTGCGTCGGGCCGGCACCATTCCCTATTCTCATGTCCCGACATCGCTGCACCCTGTTCTGTCTCGTCCAGAGGGAAGTCCATGCGCGCCATTATTCTCGCTGCCTGCCTGCTGTGTGTGTCGGTGCCCACCGCTCACGCCGCGGAGCATCCCGTCCTGTCTGCCTTCGGTCTCGAATCCGCGCCGGCGGGAGCCGAACTCTATCTGTTACGAACCGCCCGCCCGCTGCCACCCGGCGCCCGGTTGAATGTCCTGGCCCAACGTGGTCACACGTATCTGGTCACCGGCGATCCGCTGGAACTGGAACGATTGGCGGGTCTGGGTGTGGATCTGAACCGCGTGCCGGCGGTTCCCAGGTCTGCGGGGCCGGGTAGACAGTGGCAACGGATCACCACGGCCGATCCGCAGGTACAGTATCTGGTGGACCAGGTCACCTGGTCCGGCATCGCCGCCAAGATCGGCTGGCTGCAGGATTTCGGAACCCGCTGGAGTTACAGTTCCCAGTGCTTGGCGGCAGCGGACAGCCTGCACGCCTTTTTCACCGACCTGTACCTGCCGGTGGAGTTCCAGGATTTCGAGCACATGTGGAATCCGTGCCGGAACGTCATCGCCACCCAGGTGGGAGCGACCTATCCCGACTCCATCTTCGTCATCTGTGGCCATTACGATTCCATCTCGGATCAGTCGGGCAGCAACGCACCCGGCGCCGACGACAACGGCAGCGGCACGGCCGCCGTGCTGACGGCCGCCGAGATCTTCGCTCGGGAGACCTTCGACTACACCATCAAGTACATCTGTTTCTCGGCGGAGGAACAGGGGCTGGTGGGCAGTCAGTTCTACGCGGCGTGGGCGAGGCAACAAGATCTCCAGATCGTCGGCGCCCTCAACTTCGACATGCTCGCCTGGTGGACCGATGGCGTGGACTTCGATCTGGAACTGGAGGCCAACGTGAGTTCGGTCTGGTTGGTGGACGCCATTGCCAACGCGGCCGATCTGTACACGAGCATGCCGTACGAGATCCACGTGGACAACGGCGCCTGGTGGGGGGATCACGCCTCGTTCTGGGGCGAGGGATACCACGCAGTGAATCACGAGGAATCGTGGGACTGGTACGATCCGGACTTCAATCCGTTCTATCACAGCATCCGGGATGTGCTGGAGGAGTGTCATCCCGGATTTGCCCTGGGCAATACCCGCATCGCCGTGGCGGCCCTGGCCACTCTGGCCGGACTGGTGGGGCCGACGCCGGTGACCGCTGATGATCGTCCCGTGGATCGGCCGCTCTCCCTCGCCGCCAGTCCCAATCCGTTCAACGGTCTGGTGTCGGTGACCATCCTGGCGCCGGCGACGGTCGCGGAGACCCGACTCGGGTTTTACGATGTAGCGGGACGGTTGATCCATTGGACCACGGTTCCGCTCCGTGAGGGTTCAGGCGAGTATCGCTGGAACCTGCGGGGGATGGTGGGAGAGGAGCTGGGCGCTGGCCTGTACCTCTGTCGCGCGCTGGACGTTCCGTCGGCGCTGCCCGTCAAGCTGGTCTATGTCAAGTGAGCCAGGGGCCATCGTGTTGGGGAGTGGACAACCCATTTGCGTTGCACACCTTCGGTGGCCCCTGGCCGATAATCCGCTTGAGCCGCGGGCAACTCGTCTCTATACTGCCGCTCAACTGATTGTACGGACCCTGGTTGGCGGCCGGACGAGCCGGCTCACCGATCCACGCCGTTTATTTCACGCGACAGCAGGTCATGCCCACATCATCCCAGAATACCGAGGCGCTCGTCAAGATCCGGACCGCCGGCGTGGTTGGCGCCGGCGGCTCCGGTTTTCCGACCCATATCAAGCTCTCGGCACGTTGCGATACGGTCATCTGCAACGGCGCCGAATGCGAGCCGCTGCTGGAGAAGGACCACTGGCTGCTCAGGCTCCATACCGACCGGGTGCTGGACGGTCTGGCGCGGGCCGCCGAACTGGTTGGCGCCCGGCGTCAGATCGTGGCCATCAAGCGCAAGCGCTCCGCTCTGCTCGATATACTCGGGGCTGCGGCAGCCGGCCGACGTGATGTGGAGGTGGTCGGTCTCCCGGACGTCTACCCTACCGGGGACGAGGTGGTCCTGGTCTACGATCTCACCGGCCGTCGGCCGCCGCCGGCCGGATTCCCCACCGACGTCGGGGTTCTGGTGCAGAACGACGAGACCCTGTACAACCTGTCCCGGGCCTTGAGCGACTCGATTCCCGTTACCGAGACCTGGCTCACCGTGGGGGGCGCCGTGGCCGGCCCGTTCACCGCGGCGGTACCCATCGGGACCAGCGTGGGCGATCTGCTCGCCCGGGCCGGCGGATTCACGGGCGCGACAACCGGAACCCGTGAGACAGGCGGTCCCGGTTGGGTGGCCATGGAAGGCGGCGTCATGATGGGGCGACCGGTGACCGATCCCGCCCGTCCGGTCACCCGCACCACAGCGGCGCTGCTTTTCCTGCCGACGACACATCGGGTCGTACGGGTCGCCACCCGTCCGGAGCAGGTGCAACGCGCCATCAATCGTGCCGCTTGCGACCAGTGCAGTTTCTGCACCGAGTTCTGCCCGCGGTATCTGCTGGGGTATGCCGTGGAGCCGCATCGGGTCATGCGGGCGGCCGGTTTCGGTCCCCAGCGCCAGGGTGATTTCGATCCGTATGGCCGGCTCTGCTGCGAGTGTGGCATCTGCGAGCTGTACGCCTGCCCGGAGGATCTCGCGCCGCGGGCGGCCTGTCAGATCACGCGGCGAAGGATGAATGAACCCGACGCTCCCCCCGGATTGCCAGCCGATCGCCAGCAGCCGCACTCCCTGCGTCAGGGGCGGCTGGTGCCGGTGGCCCAGCTCAAACGAAGGCTGGATCTGGTCCGGTACGATAGACCGGCGCCGTTCCGCGAGTACGCGCCGCTGCCGGAGAGTGTGACCATCGTGCACAAGCAACATGCCGGGGCGCCGGGGCAGTGTCGAGTGACAGTTCGCCAGATCGTGGCGGCCGGGGATATCATCGCCGATGTGGCGACCGACCAGCTGGGTGTGCCGGTCCACGCACCGTTCGCCTCCGTGGTGGCGGCCGTGGACGAAACGACGACCCGACTCGAACGCACGGAGTGAGAACATGAACCAGTCGCCATCACTCGGGATGGTGGAGACCAGCAACGTGGTGCGGGGCATCGAGGCGGCGGACGCCATGCTCAAGGCGGCGCCGGTGGAGCTGGTGCTCAATCGCACCATCTGCTCGGGCAAGTACATCGTGTTGGTCCGGGGCGAAGTGGGGGGGGTGCTGTCCAGCGTGGCGGCCGGGGTGGAACGTGCCGCCGACTCCGTGGTGGACCAGATGGTCTTGCCCCATGTGCATCCGGCCATCGTTCCGGCGCTAGGCAATGTCTGCACGCCCGGGAAGCTGGACGCCCTCGGCATCGTGGAGACCTTCAGCATCGCCACCCTGCTCGAGGCGGCGGATGGTGCGGCCAAGACCTCAGCCATCGATTTTCTCGAATTGCGGCTGGCCATGGCGCTCGGGGGCAAGGCGTTCGTCACCTTCACCGGCACGGTGGCCTCGGTGCAGGCCGCCGTGGACGCCGCCGCCGGTATCGCTCGTGACAAGGGCATGCTGGTGGCCGCGACGGTCATCGCCCGGCCGCGGCCGGAGATCGTACAGGATCTGATCTGAGTGGACCTGTGAGACAAGGGGGACGGATGTGAAGAGCGAAACGTACGATCTCGCCGTCATCGGCGCCGGTCCGGGTGGCTACGTGGCCGCCGCCCGGGCGGCCCAGCTCGGTCTGAAAACGGTGCTCGTGGAAAAGGACGACCGACTGGGCGGCACCTGTCTGCTCCGCGGTTGCGTGCCGACCAAGGCCCTCGTCCACGCCGCCGAGGTCTGGCAGCTCTGTCGCAAGGGCGCCCGGACCTTCGGCGTGACCGTCACGGATCCCACCTTCGACTGGTCCCGGGTGATGAAACGCAAGGACCTGGCCATCACCAAGGGGAGCAAGGGCGTGGAGCTGCTGATGAAGCAGCAGGAAGTAGTGGTAGTGCACGGCCACGGCCGGCTCACCGGACCGGGGCAACTGGCGGTGACCCGTGAGGGTGACGAACCGCTCGCCATCGCGGCGGACCGTATCGTGCTGGCCACCGGTTCGCGCTGTATCGACATTCCCGGCATCGCCGTGGACGGCGAACGGCTGCTCAACAGCGACCATATGCTGCAGATCGAAGCGGTACCCGAATCGCTCATCGTGCTCGGCGCCGGCGCCGTGGGAGTGGAGTTCGCCGCGGTGATGGCGGCTTTCGGTTGCCAGGTCACCCTGGTGGAGATGCTGCCGCACATCCTGCCGCTGGAAGATCCCGACTGTGCCGAGGTGGTGACGAAGTACCTGAAGCGGCAAGGGATGAAGGTATTCGTCGGCACCCGGGCGCAAAACGTCGAGCGGAACGATTCCGGGGTGAAGGCCACGCTGGTGGATCTGGAAACCGACGAGGCGTTCGAGGTGGAGGCGAGCCGGCTGCTCGTGGCCGTCGGGCGCGGACCGGTCACCCAGGATCTCGGGCTGGAGAACTGCCGGGTGGAACTGGACAAGCGCGGCTGCATCCAGGTGGATGCCATGATGGAGACAGCCGAGCCGGGGCTGTTCGCCATCGGTGACATCGTGCCGACACCGTGGCTTGCCCACGTGGCCTCGCGCGAGGCGCTGCTGGCCGTGGGCCAGGCGGCCGGCCGGCCGTTGCCGCCAATCCGCTACGACCAGATTCCGTCCTGCACGTACAGCAGCCCCGAGGTGGCCTCGGTGGGCTTGACCGCGGCCGAGGCGGAAAAGCGGGGCCATCAGGTGCGGGTGGGCCGGTTCGATTTCGCGGCCCTGGCCAAGGCCTCCATCCTCAACGAACCCCACGGATTCGTGAAGGTGGTGACCGACACCGAAAACGGGGCCATCCTCGGTGTGCACATGGTGGGACCACGGGTGACGGAGCTGGTGGCCGGCGCCACCACGGCCATGGGGCTGGACGCCGACATCACCGCCTGGAGTGGGATCATCCATCCCCACCCCTCACTGAGTGAGGCTGTGCTCGAGGCGATCCATGCCGCCATGGGCGAGCCGTTGCACGGAGGATAACCGGGCGCGAACCATGACCAACAGTCGACCCGATCTCTTGCTGGAAACCCTGACCCGGTTGCTCGGTCCGGAGCGATGTCTGACCGATGCCGCCACCCGGGCCGTCTACGCCCTGGACGCCTCCCGGATCCCCCTGGGCAGCCCCCTCGTTGTGACCTTGCCCCACACTCCGGACGAACTGGCGACCATCATCAGTCTCTGTGTCGAACGGCAGGTGCCGTGGGTGATGCGGGGGGCCGGGACCGGTCTCAGCGGGGGCGCCGTGCCCGGGGACGGCAGTGTCGTCGTGTCCACCGCCGGTCTGGATTCGGTGGGGCTGGTCCGACCCGCCTCGCGGTTGATCCGGGTGGACAGCGGCGTGCGCAACGAGACCGTCAGCCGGATCGCCCGGCCCCACGGACTCCAGTTCGCCCCGGATCCCAGTAGCCAGAGCGCTTCGACCATCGGCGGCAACGTGGCCGAAAACGCGGGCGGGCCGCACTGCCTGCAGGTGGGGGTGACGCTGCATCATGTCGCCGGGTTGGAGTGGGTCGATCCCCACGGCCGGCGCTGGTTCACCGGCCGCAGCCTGTCATGTGAACGGGGGCTCGATCTGTTGGCGCTGCTCACCGGTAGCGAGGGCTGCCTCGGCTGTGTCACCAGCGCCGATCTCCAGTTGATTCCGTTACCCACTTCGGTTGCGACCCTGCTCGCCTTCTTCCCGGAACTCCGGGCGGCGACCCAGGCCGTGGTGGACCTGCTGGGCGCGGGGCTCCTGCCGTCGGCGGTGGAGATCGTCGACCAGGCGGTACTGCAGGCGGTGGAGGAGGCGTTCCATTTCGGTTTCCCCACCGACGTGGCCGCGGCCATGATCGTGGAGATCGAGGGTGTGTCGGAGGCCGTGGCGGAAGACACGTCGCGAACCGAGGTCTTGTTACGACAGGCCGGGGCGTCTCGAGTCCGACAGGCGGCCGACGAGACCGAACGGCAGGAGCTGTGGACCTGTCGCAAGAAAGCGTTCGGCGCGGTGGGCCGGATCACCCCGAATTACGTCACCATGGATGTGGTGGTGCCGCTGGGCCGGCTGCCGGATCTCGTCGACGCCATCGGGGAAATCGTGACCGCCCACGGCGTGCGGATCGTCACGGCGTTCCATGCCGGCGACGGCAATCTGCATCCCGGCGTCATGTACGACGCCCGCGATCCGGACTCCACGGCCCGCGGTCATGCGGCTGCCGACGCCATCGTGCAGGCGGTGCTCCAACGGGGGGGCAGCATCACCGGTGAACACGGAGTCGGTCTGGAGAAGAAGCACGTCTTCGCCTTGCAGATCGACCGGGTGGCCGGCAGGCTCATGGCGGATATGGTGGCGCTGTTCGATCCCGCCGGGCTCTGCAATCCCGGCAAGGTGTTGCCGCCACTGGCGGAGCTCACCCTGGTGCCGCCGCCGCCGCCGAACGACATGGACTTCCAGTGGGACAGCCTCACCGTGACGGCGTCGGCGGGCACCACGCTGGCGGCCATCCAGACCCGTGCCCTGGAACGAGGATACTGGATCCCGGTGGGGGCCGTGCGCACGGCTAAGGACGGTTCCGGTCTCGGCGCGGCAGGCAGGGTGGTGGATCTGGTGGACCAGCTCCTGGCCGGGCCTTCGCTGCTCGGCCGTTGTTCCGTGCGTGACGTGCTGCTCGAGATCTGGGCCGAGACCGGTGACGGCGCCGCGTTCCACGCCGGGGCGCCGCTGTTCAAGAACGTGGCCGGGTTCGATCTCGTGCACCTGTTCTGCGGCGCCGCGGGGATGCTGGGGCGTTTACGGGCCGCCACCTTCCAGCTCCGCCCACTGCCCGAGACCGCCGCTTTGTGGAGTTTTCACTTGCGGGACGGCGTGCTGTCTCCGGATGATCTCTGGCGCCTGCTCGACCGGTTGCGAACCTGGGATCGGACCCTGTCGGCGCCCACCTGCATCATCGACGGCTTCGATGTCGGCTCACGCGGCGTCACCGTCCTGGCGGCCGGTCGGGATCGGCCGTGGGATCTGGATCGTAAACAGCAGGAGTTGCGCCACTGGGCCGAGACTGCCGGATTGGAATTCTCGCACGAGACACGTCGGCCCTTTGCGGGACTCGTGGAGTTGCTGGTGGACCCCGGCTTGCCGGTCTGGTCGCGCCACAGCCCCGACTGGACGAGTCTGGCGCGGCTGCCGGATCACGAAGGCTGGCCGGAGTTCCTGGCCACGGGCCGGACCATCTGGCAAGGAGCGCCCGAACTGCTGTGGATGCCCCTGGCGTTTCACGCCCGGGAAACCGGCTGGCATATCGATACCTTGTTCCGGGCCGGTGAGGTGACCGAGCTGCCGCCGCCTGCCGATACGGTCCCCATCGATCTGCTCCGTCGGCTCAAGGATTTATTCGATCCCCAGGGACTCCGTGGTGAACCGAAGTGGCTGGAGCGCACCCGGGAAGCGGCGCCATGAGCGAGCATAAGGCAACCAGCGGATCCCCTCCTGCGACCGGGCCCATCGGGGCGGGACAACCTGACGACCTGGATCTGCTGTTGCGAGCCTGTATCCAGTGCGGGCTCTGTCTGCCGTACTGCGCCACCTATCGCGCCACCGGCAACGAGGCGTGGTCGCCCCGTGGCCGGTTGCTGCTCCTCGGTCGGTTCCTCGCCGGCGAGGTCGACAGCGCCGAACCGGGCTACCTCGAGGCCTTCGATCGTTGTCTCGGCTGCCGCGCTTGCGAAACGAGTTGCCCGAGCGGCGTCCCGTTTGTGCTGTTCGAACATCTCAAGGCGGAGGCCTTCACCCGCCTGGATCTGCAACTGCCGCTCCCGTTGCCCTGGCTCGCATCCCGGTGGCGACTCCGTTCACTGCGTTGGGTGAGCGGCTGGGCGCGCGCCGTCTTGTCCCGCTGGCTGGGCCGGGACTGGCGCCGGCGACTGGCCCGACGGGGTGGCCGCCTGCAGCGCTGGAGCCGACTGCTCGGCAGCCTGCCGCACGCCGTGTCATCGGACAAGGCACTCATCCGCATGCTGGATGGATTGCAGGCGCGAAATCCGGGCCGCGTGGACGGACCGGCAACCGATTCTGCCGACCCGCAACCAGCGAGTTCCGGGACGAAGGAAACCGCACGCGATCCACACCCGGGCCAGGCGCCCGCACCGAGACTGGTTTTTTTTCAGGGGTGTGCCAACCACGGTCTCTTGCCGGACAGTAGCCGACGTCTGCTGGCGCTGCTCCGGGCCGCCGGTTGCGACATCGTGACCCCCGGGGGGCAGACCTGTTGCGGCGCTCTGGCTCGTCACGGCGGTGCGCCCGCACTGGCCGATGGGCAACGGGAGCAGAACCTCCGGATCCTCGCGCAACAGCGGGCCCGCTGGGATTACCTGGTGGTGGAGGCTGCCGGCTGCGGTCAGGAGTTGATGGAGTATTCGGAGGAACTGGCCACCCGGATTCGCGACGCGGTCCAGCTACTGGCGGAGTTGCCGCTGCCGGCGCCACGTCGGGTTGCTCTCGACGTGGTGTATCACGATCCGTGTCACGCTGTACACGGCCAGGGCATCCAGGCTGCACCGCGTCGTCTGCTGGCGGCGATTCCCGGCCTGCGCCTGGTCGAGCCGGAGGATCCGCTGGTCTGCTGCGGTAGTGGTGGTCCCTACAGCCTGCGGTATCCGGAGCTGGCCACGTTGATGGGGCGTCGCAAGGCGGCCGCCCTGGCCGCCACCACGGCCCACTGTGTAGTGACCAGCAACCCCGGCTGCCTCGGGCAGATAGCCGATGGACTCGCCCTGGGGGCGCCCGAGCTGCCCATCATCCCCTTGACCGACCTGATCTGGTACGCGCACGGCGGTCCCGACCGGTGACCACATTCACCTGACGGCACACGACGAATCCGCGCGCGCTCACCAGCGCAGCGTACCGGACGCTTCGATTCAACTGGACAGGGAGTGGGAGAACTGCTTGAGCAGGAGCAGGAAACGTTGACCGGCACGGGAGCGGCGGATCAACTTCTTCAGCCCCTCGGTCAGATCGCGGCGCAGGAAATGGTGCCGCGCCCGGATATGCTTGAGCAGCAGGAGATGGCATCGCAGCTTGATGCCGGCGGGTAATTTCACGCGACCGATCGCCCGCTTGTATTCGAGCAAGATACGCCAGTGCGGCAGGTTGATCTTGCCCTCGAGCTTCGGATCGAACCAGGCCAGCCGTGCCCCTCGTTCGTCCAGACGCACCGAGTTGTCCAGATGGGACCGGCGCAGGAACAGGACTTCCGGTATCTCCTTCAGTTTACCCAGCAGAGCAAGTTCTCCCAGCAGCACCCTGTCGGAGCCGACATAGGCGCCGATGAGGGGCGTTTTGCCAGAGCGTCGTGGCGGATCACACCAAAAACGGCGTGGCAGTCGTGTCGCACGATGATGAGGTCGGTGAACCGGGTGAGGACATCGGGGGCGTCGGCGCGCATGGGGTAACGGTATTCCCCCACCCGTTGTCCATCGGGATCGATCTGGTCCGCCAGACTGTGGCACAGGACGATGTCCGGATCGCTGTCCAGCATATCGATGCAACGGGCCAGGTAGGCCGGTTGGCAGATGTCATCTGCCGCCGCCCACTTGAAGAACTCGGCCGTGGCCAGCTCGAACACCAGGTTGAAGTTCCGGGCCGCGCCCAGATTCGTCTCGTTGCGGTGGATTCTGACCCGGGGGTCCTGCTCGGCAAACGCCTGGACGATCTCCACGGTCCGGTCCGTGGAGCAGTTGTCCGAGATGATCAATTCGAAATCGGTGAATGTCTGGTCGAGCAAGGATCGGATGGCGTCACCAACGAACGCCTCACCATTATATACCGGTAATCCGATACTCAATCTTGGCATGAACGGCCTCCTTGCGTACCGCATAATAATACCAAGGCGGCAAGGTTGGCCAGTATCGGTCTGCGATGCGGTGGGATTCGCACGGATTCTCCACGGTTCGGCCACGGATTCATGGTGAGGCGGACAGCACGGCGACGGACCGTACCATCCGGATTTCATGGACCAGACTGCTGTCGATTTGTCCATTAACCTGACTTTTGTAGAAAATAATATATCAGATCTAAGGCCTTCTTTCAACCGAATCCGTGCGATCGAGATCATTGGGGCGATGCGTCCAGTGGATTAGTGTGCTAGGCTGTGCCGTTTCGAGCGGGATTCTGGCTGTTCTGCGCGGGAGATCCGCCGTGCCGTTGACACCAAATTTTTCGCTGGCGGATACCGCTTCTGATTGGCTGGTGGGGCAATTCACGTCGTTTTCTGACTTGCCGGGAATTGTACATCTGGTCACTACCCGGATGGCGCCGGCGCTGGATGCCGAGGCGGACAGTACCATGATAGCGGCCACGGTTTCGTTGATGGCCGATACCCTGAACCTGGCTGAGATGGCCTGGTGCCGGCAAGTTCATGGAGCCGAGGTCCTGGTCGTCGACCGGGGGGGGATTGCCGGCGAGGCCGACTCGCTAGTCACCGCCACCCCCGGGCTGGGACTGCTGGGACGAAGCGCTGACTGCCCGCTTATTCTGGCCGCGGGGCCGATGGACGAGGCAGGCGCCAGCCCGGTTCACAGGCAGGGTCTTGCCTCTCCGGCGGTCGGCGAGCACCCTCGATTCGCCGTGGGTTTCGCCCACGCGTCCTGGCGATCCACCGTGGCCGGGATCACCACCCGGATGATCGAGCGACTTGGCAGTGAGTTCGGTGTACAGCCGGCGACAATAAAGGCGGGTATCTGTCCCTCGGCGGGTCCGTGCTGTTACGAGGTGGGGGACGAGGTGCGTTCGGCGGCCGTGGCCGATCTGGGGGGGGAAGCGGCCAGGTTCTTCCACCGGCGTGGGCAAAAGTACCATTTCGATCTCTGGCAGGCCAACAGCTGGCAACTCCGGGAAGCCGGGGTGCCAGCTGATCAGATCGCCTCCGCGGATCTCTGTACCATCTGCCGCAACGATCTTTTTCCCAGCTACCGGGTCGAGGGGCAGGCAGCGGGTCGATTCGGTGCGATGGTGGGGATTCTTCCGACAGCGACGCCGTGACAGGTGAGATCGGTCAATTTCCGTGGTAAGACGAAAAACCCCTTGACGTCAGCCGGGATTATAATAACTTGATAACGATCAAGATATTAATATCAGCGCAGGTCGAAACGGCCGGAGAAAAGTGACTGGATTCAAGGGACTTACCATAATGGCTACCACCGCCGGTTCCCCCACTGCCATCTTTCAGTCGGTAAGCGACGGCACCCGGCTCCGGCTGCTGCGGCTGTTGCAACGGGAAGAACTCAACGTCCAGGAACTGGTCCGGATTCTGGGCATGAGTCAACCGCGGGTTTCCAAGCACCTGGCGTTATTGCGGGATGTGGGCTGGTTGCAGCAACGCAAGGAGGGAACCTGGAGCTGGTATCGGGCGGTAGAACGGACGGCGTTTCCCGGGGGCGGCGATCTTTTCGATGCTATTCTGCGGGCCGCGAACCAGGTGGAGTCAGCTGCCGAGGATGACGATCTCCTTGCGCAAGTAGTGGCCGATCGGACCGCCCGAGCCCACGATTTTTTTTCCGGCATCGCCAGCAAGTGGGACCAGATCCGTCAGACATACGAGCATGTCGATATCCAGCTCGGGGCGCTGAGCGCTCTGGTGGACGACGAGCTGGAAGTCATCGACATCGGCACCGGCACCGGTGCCCTGCTGCCGTTGCTGGCGGGCGCCGCAGGGCGGGTTGTGGCCGTGGACAACAGCGAGGCGATGCTGGCTCGAGCCCGTGCGCTGTGCGAAGAG